>JAZQZK010000133.1:0-11865 GCA_045634025.1 Candidatus Scatosoma sp. | reverse complement strand
CGAATACGGCGTTCCTTATAAGGCAATTATTTATCCTGTGCACGAATACTACGGAACGATGGAGGACGGCGACATTGCAGAAACCTATCTCCGTCACCGTGCTGACAACTGCCTTGAGGAAACTACCTATTGGTACTACTGTATCCATTGCCGCAAGAGCGCAGGCGACGATCCTTCCGCAATAGATATGTATTACGTTGCAAGCGACAGCAATCAAACGCATAGCTATACCCTTGAAATCGCAGATGAATATTACTTCAATGAAGGTGGCGAAACCTGTTGCGATACGGTATGGTATTACCACGCTTGCGAATATTGCTACGAAAAGGGCACTACCGTTTGGGAAAGCAACGTTTACGGCGCACACGCTTACGGTGATTTGATACCTGCACAAGCAGAAATCCATACGAAGGACGAATTGAAGGCTGGCGTTGCGGCGCACTACTTCTGCGACGTTTGCGAAACGTATTTCGATGAAAACTACGTAGAAACCACGCTTGAAGCGTTGACGAGCGTTGCTCCCGAACACGTTGACAGCGACGAAAACGGTAAGTGCGACGTTTGCGAACCCACTATCCCCGATGATGGTGGCGACAATAGCGGTGATTCTTCCGAACCCGATTCGAGCGAACCCGACAGCTCCGAACCTGATTCTTCCGAGCCTGACAGCTCTACCCCTGACAGCTCCGTAAACAGCGGTTCTTCGGATAGCGGTAAGGAGTCTGGTTGCGGTAGCGCGATTGGTGGCATTGGCGTTGGAATGTTTGCACTTGCAAGCGCGGCAACGTTCGTGTTCTTCAAAAAGAGAAAGGAAAACTAAACGAAATAAAAGCCTGCGACGGACAATGTACGCACAGACTTGAATAGCAAAGACAAGCGGCAGGCTACGAACACAGTAGCTTGCCGCCTTTTCTTATTGGTATTATTCAAAAAAAAGTGTAAAATGCTCCATTTTATATTATTCCGCAAAAGATAATGATATGCAAAAGCTGAAAAATTTGACGGGTTGCGGAGGGTTTTATGCGCTGGTCGGATACGTATTCGTTGCTTTATATCAGAAGCAGCGAACACGATAAAAACTAAAACATAAAGGCTTTTTACATACACAACTAAATAAAAAATTTAACGCACTTTACGAAAGAGAATTTACGCTGTTCGTAGGGTGCGTTTTTTGTTATGCTCTTTTTTACGCTTGTATAACGGGTAGCCGTATTCGTGGTCCCCCTGTTTTTGTTTGGAATTTTTTAATTTCAAATCAAAAAACAGGAGGATTTTTATTATGAAAAAATTTGAAATTATCGTAACCACGAAGCAAGGCGAAAAGAAAGTACGCGTGTACGTTGACAGCGAAACGGCGGCAATGTTGAAAGAATGTAGCGAAGAAATCAGGCTCGCATACCTAAAAGAACTCTACAAAGAACAGCTTTTAGAACGCAAGGAAACCCGTCGGCATATTTCTTTGGATAAGGCTATGGCAAGCGGACACGATTTTGAATCGTCGGACAAGTCCCCTATGGAAGAAATCATACGCGCAGAAGAAAACGAACACGTGAAAAGCCTTTTAGAAAAATTGACGGACAAGCAACGCGAAGTATTCATTTTATACGTTTACGACGGTAAAACCTTTGAATATATCGCCAAGAAAATGGGTAGAAGCATACCCACTATTTTCGAGATTTATAACGCGGCAATAAAAAAATTGAAAAAATTTTTATAAAACACCCTAAAAAATCGCCGTTCTCGTGGCTTATAGGTGAAGGGTGATTGAAAAACTCCCCTTCAAAAAGCAAAAGTCGAGGGCAAAAGTATGTTGGCGATAGAGAAAATCCGAGAAGATTTGGTAGAGGTGCGTTATTACTACACCCGAAAGAAAGTATTAGACGAAGCAATGGAGAGTGTCGGTACAAATACGATTTTGGGTAAGGTAAAAAAGTACAACGAAGCAATGCGGACGGCGCCACCGCTGTTATACGATTTGTACGTGTGCCTTTATACGCGTAACTTTACGCAGGAAGGTCTGTCTTTGGAATGGAACTACACGCCGCAATACATACAAAAGCTCAATAAAAAACTCTTGCTTTTCTTGCAAACGCAGGTACAAGAGTGAAGGAGGAACGTATGGAACAGGAAATTCGTGAACAGCTTGACGGTACGATTTCGATTGTCGATAACGCATATAGAACGAAAAATTATATGGTTACGCAACACATAGAAATTGAAGACGATGAAGACGAAGGCACGCATTTGTGCAGTTACGATACCTATTACCCCCGAACGCCGGCACGCGACAAAGCGTATGAAGAAGAATACGGTACGCGTATGAACGTTGACGGCAGAAGAATTAGGGCGACGAAATGCGCTCGCACTTATGCAAAGTAACCGCATTTAACGCAGAAACCGCCGTTTATCCGTAGAACTTTGGCAAAACGATGAAGATAAAAGGAAGTTTTCTGACGGAAAAGCGACGAAAAACGGTAAAATCGGTTGCAAAAATCAAAGGAATGCTGTGCTAACGGCAAGACGGGCAAAGGAGATTAAAATATGGCAAAGACCAATAGCGGAAACGCACCCAGACAGCGTAAATGGATTAAACCCTCTACGCGAGCAGAAGGCTACGCCGAGGAACGTAAATTAGGCGTTCACATGCGTGGCGATAAGAAAGATGAAGAACTTGACGAATACAACAAGGGCTTGCGCTCTGGGTATTTGTTGGCACAATCGGACAGCGCAGGTATGCACAAGTATATGAAGGCGTTGAGTGAAGGTAAGAGCGTACAAGAAGCGAGAAAAATCTCTCGTCAAATCGGTAAACCTACCGCAAAAAAGAAAAACAATAAAGGAGCAGCATAAAGACAATGGAAGGAATGAACATTCTCGTAGAACGTGATACGTACACGAAAAACGGACAGGAATACTTCTCGTATTTCATTAACGCAAAAATCAGAGGCAAAGAAAAGAGAATCGGCGTAGTACCGCCCGACAACGGTGGATACGAGGTTTTGGATATCGTATTCGGCAATGAAATGACGGCGGAACTTGTATTAAAGCCCTATGAAATCAAGGACGATAAAACGGGACAGGTACTCAAAGGCAACACCTATGCGGTACGTTCTGTGGACGAGGACGGCATTGTATATGAATGTCCTATCAAGCCTGCACGTGTTTCGGATAAAACGGCTCTCAATATGTTTTTGAGATAAAGCACAGGGGCAGGTATGCGTTCAATGCGATTTTGCGGTAAAGCAATCGCATAACTACGGGACTGCGGCAGTCGGAAAAGGCAGTCGCAGTCCTTAATAATTTTCAGGAGGATTTTATGGAAGCAGTAAAACAAAAAAAGACTTTCAAGGAAACTATGAAAGAAACGGGTAACAAAGCAAAATCGTATGCGAAAAAGCAAACGGATAAGGTAAAAGCGTCGGCAAAGCGTTACGGTTCGGATATCCGCACCGCATACGATATTGGTTACGCCAAAGGCTGGGACGAATCGTATTCTATCCCCAACCGTGTAGGCGCGAAAACCGCGGCGGCGTATGGCTACAAAAAAGGTGTTACGAATCGTCGCAAGTCGGATAAGTACACCAAACAATACAATAGACGAGGTGGCACGCATTGAAAAAGATTTTAACGATAATTTTTAGTGTTCTGCTTTGTGTTGGCGCAGTGGGCGGTTCGTTTGCCCTTGCCAAACATATTGACAGCGGAAAGAACGTAGAACAACCAGAACAATCGCAAGACAGCTCCCCCATGGACGATAACGAGCAAAACAGCCAAACGGAAACAGTTGGTATGTGGCAAATTTGTTCGGATATTTCGGATTTAGACATAGGTGATAAAATCATAATTACGGCAAAAGCGGGAGATTTTGCACTTGGAACAACGCAAAATACCAGTAACCGTTTAGCAGTTGCTATTGACAAAGGCGATAATACGGCAACGATAAATGATGGCGTGCAAGTGATCACCCTTGAAAATGGCGTTGTTGAAAATACTTTTGCTTTTTACGTAGGTACGGGCTATCTTTACGCGCCGAGCTCGTCAAGCAACCACTTGAAAACGCGTTCTGACATTAACGAAAATTCTTCTTGGAGTATTTCGTTTGATGATGGTTATGTAGCAAACATTGTGGCGCAAGGCGAAAGTTCTCGAAACGTACTTCGTTTCAATTCGGTAAATGAGATTTTCTCTTGCTACGCATCTTCGCAAGAAGCCGTTGTAATCTACAAATGGGTTGACGGCGCAAATAATTAAAAAAGGAGATTTTGAATGAAAAAAATTGTATATTTGCTTGTATGCTTTTTGCTTTGTATAGGTATTGGCGGTAGCGCCTTTATTCTCTACAAAAACCTTGGTTTAGGTGATGATAAACAAACCACGCAAAGCGGCGACGTAATCATAGACGACGGAAAAGACGGCGTAACGGATTTTGAAGAACCGCCCGCGGACAGTTCGGACGACGGAACGCCTCAACTTCCCGAACAAGAACTTACGCCCCCTACGGACGAAACCTCGTATATTGCGGAAGGTATGACAATGCTTGGTGGCGCATCTGTGTATATGGGCGAGGACGATTCGCTCGATCCTGCTATCCGCTTTACTTGTCTTATTGACAACGAGCTAAAAGCGGAAGTCGAAGCAGATGAAAACAAGTCTTTGGCTATTTTGGTCGCTCCGCTTGATTACTTTGAAGCCGTAAACGAAAACAAAACTACCTATATTGATTGGGTAAACGCCTTTGCGGAAGCTGAAAAGACGGTCATTATGAACGTGTTTGACGGCTACGGCACATACAACGATTACACCTCGTATATGCGCTTTACGCTTGCAAACGTACTCTTTAACAATATGAACCGTAAATTTGTAGCAATGGGCGTACTTATTGACAATTCAAGCGGTACACCCACCTACAAATACAGCGCAATGCCCGATGGTACGACCTATCGTACTAATGCGCGTTCGGTTGCATACGTAGCAGGCGCGGCTCTGAACGCTCACGCTATGGGTTTGGAAACTTTCACGGAAGCAAGAGCGGCAAAATTAAGAACGTATATTGATATGGCAATCGACCAAGCGAACGGGTTATCCGCGCATACGAACAACGGCGATATGCCCGAAGTTACGATTACGAGTAGCGGAAGCGTTACGATGGCACTCAACAGCACTCACACCATTCAAGGTACGGTTGAACCCTTAAACGTAGATATTCCTGCGCGTTTTGTTTCCTCTAACGAGAACGTGGCAACGGTAAGCGAATCAGGCGTTATTTACGCTCGCGGTTATGGCTCGGCAACGATTACGCTCTATATTGCAGGCGAAGCGTACACAATTTCGGTAACTTGTTCAAGTAACGTGCAATATATGTAATTCGGGGGTGATTGAATGAAGAAACTCTTGTACGTCATTTTATCGCTTCTTCTATGTGTAGGAGCAATCGGCGGTACGGTTGTTGTAGCAAAATATTTAACGGATAAAATTGAAAATGAGCCACCCATGGACGAGTCCACAGGTGCAAACAAAGAAATTATCCTTAAAGAAGATGAAATGCTTTTAACCGATCCCGACGATTTCCGAATAGGTGAAACTTACCGTTTCTACATTGATAAAAGCAACCCCGAATCGGAAGCGTATATTGTATTAAACTTGGTTACGGGCGACGGCGGTTTTAACGGCGGTTATACCGAACCTAAAACGACTGTTGAATTAGATATGCCCAAAGTAACGATTGGCGTTTCTACTTCTTACGATAAAGCAGGCTATATTTATTGGAAAGACGGTGTGCGTTTGAGTGTGGATGCAGAAGTTAGCGCAACCGAAGAATACTTTGAAATCGTGCTTGATGAAAACGTATTTACGGGTGCAGGTGACAACGCTACAATTCCTTCCATTTGGTTTGAGCTTACGCGTGATACGGACTGTTTAGAGGTGGTAACCAAAGGCGACGCATATATCGTTGTCGTAGATAGCGAACAAGCGGACAATTAAGCGGAGGTGGATTATGGCGAGAATAGCTAAAAAAATCATTTATGCGTTTTTCTCGTTCATACTTTCGTTTCTGGTCGTGATGGCAGGGATATTCCCTGCCGTCCTTCCAGCATCAGCCGAAGAAACTTCCAAATCGGTGTATGAACAGACGAACGTGCTGGACGATTTGAAAAAGGCAACCGTAAACGGAAACCCGTTTGACTTAACCACTTACAATTTCGATGAACGGAAACCTACGCAGGTAATTTCATTCGTTGAATACTGTTACAGCTTTTACTCGGAAAAGCAAGACAATTTCGGTCTGTACGTGTATGTGTATAACCCCAAAGGCTTGAAATTTAACCTTTATAGTCCGTTGAACAAAATCCAAATCGCATTGGACGCGGCAACGGACGCGAATTATACCAAGTACAACTTGAAATATTTGAATTGCTCTACGGAAACGAATTACGAAGGCTTGTTTTATAAGTTCCGCGTAGATTTAACGGAAGCACAGGAAAAGAACGTATTATCCACCGTCAACAGCTCGGAGCGTGTCTATCGTGTAAGCGGTATTGAGCTATTAACTTCGGGCGCGTCAAATGCAACCGAATACACCATAGCAACGACCTATAAATACAGCGGTTACGCGGCAGGCTACGGCAGTAATGAAAATGCGGAAAGTACGCTTACTTGCAGTACGGAAGAAACGGACGTTTTATCATTGGAAGTACACCCTACGCAATACCGACCAAACGGCACGAACGGCAAAAGCGAGTACACGCAAGATAGCCTACATAGCGTTTATTTTGCTGTCCCTAACGAATACATTACCCGTTACGGAGCAATGACGGCAGTACACGCAACGTGGCTTGACGCGGTATTAAAGCCTGCGCTCGTTACGGGCAATCAAACGGCGTATGACGCGATTTTACCCCTTTTAGGTAAGAATATCAAAACTCAAAGTACGTTCAATTATATGTATTTGGGCGCGTATGCTTACCAACAAAACGGCGAGGCTGGCTCGTTATATTTAGGCGGTTATACCTACTACAATGAAGAACCTCTTATGCGTAACGACGAAGTTATAAACCATTATTACGGCAAGGACATTGAAACGCTGTATTCTATGTATTACGCAGGTAGCGGTACGGATAGCGCGGACAATTTCACGCTTTCTTCGGAAGATATTTTGGCGGAACTGAAAGCGAGCGCGAGCAAGTACGGCGGTGTTCTCGTAAACGGGAAATACAGTAAGTATATGTTTGAAACGGTTGCGGATAAATGGACGGACGTAAATATTACGGCAGACGAAACTTTTTCTTTAACGGACGAGATTATAGACAAAAGCTGGTGGGATAAGTTTTGGGGTTTGCAAGGCGATATTACTACAAACACGTTTGACGGCATTTCGGCTATTTATGCGGTAAAAGACAGCGATTTAACGGGAACGGCATCGGAAGTTTCGCAAAGACTGTTTATAAGCGAATCCGATTACGCAGAGTTTACCAACTATTACAATACCCATAAAAACACGAGTACGGTCTATTTGTTCCGTTATCAAGTAAGCGATTATATCGCGCAGGAAGCAACGCTTATGAAAGAAAATACTTCTATTTTTGGCGATTCGTTTAAGAAAGTAGATAGCAACGCGTATTTCTTTCAACAAACGGTCAATTTGGACTTTGATATTATCGACGTAACGTTTTCCAACGGCGAAAAAAGCACGGTAATTCCCGTTGTTTCTAACCCTATCGACGTTGTGCCTGACGCAACTCCCCCGGTCTATACGACGACGGACGAAGAAGGTCTTGATTGGTTGAAAATATTAAAAATTGTTGTAGGCGTAATTTTAGTGCTTGCCTTTTGTTTCTTCTGTTGGCCGCTGGTGCAACCATTATTAGCATTACTCGGTAAGGGTATTTTATGGTTGATAACGGCGCCGTTTAAGGCAATAGGACAAGCCATAAAGAAACGAAAAAAGCGCAAGGAGGACGAAAACAATAATGGCGAAAACGGGTAAACGAATACTCGCAGTCGCACTATTGATTCTGACGGTCTTGGTGGTCGGTTGTCTGCTCTATACGGGCAACCGATTATCGGACTATCCGAACGATTTGAGCGCGTACAAAGGCGAGATTTTTGAAGCAAAAGACGATACCATGGCTGCGTTCACAGCAAGCGGAGCGTGGTATAAAGCGGAAAATAACGAAGTGATTTTGTTGGAAATAACGGACTATACAGACGGCGTAATCACAATGCAAAAAAACGATACCGTTTATAGGTTCGTAGTTATAGACGAAAATACGCTTTACGACGAAACCACAAAATCGCTCTTAATAAGGAGAACGGATTATGCGGATTTTACGTAAAATTTATATCGCCCTATCCGTAGTGATAACGGCGATTTTTTTAATTATAGGCATAGCGTATTGCACAAAATCGTATGAGCGATTATGGGAAACGATTTGCGGGATAGGCTCGTCGGTAAAGTTCTATTTTAGCGAGATATTCGAGCTGGAAAATAGCACGCCCGTTGACGTGATACAGCCGTCGGAAACGCTACAAGGCGAAACGGTGGCAATGCCTACAACGGCAAGCGTATTTTGGTTGAAATTCAGAGTGTTTTTTACGCTCCTATTCAACGGCTCTCACCTCGGCGGATATTTCGGGATAATCGGGCAAAAATTAGAGATATTTTCACGATTTTTACTGCTCTTGCTCCCCGTAGCGATATTAGCGATAATCGTTGTAAAAAGGATTTACGCAACCCCGAACACAAGGCATAACCAAGATACCCGACCACTACGAATAGTAAAGAAAATAAGCGGCGTAACCTATCAACCTATAAAGCGGTTTATATTGGGTTACATACGGTATTTAGACGAAACAAAGCATTGGAAAACGGCGTGGCTTTGGATATGGCTTGCAAACGTCAATTTCCTATCCATCGGCGTAGCGTTTATATCGTACTATTTCTATTTTGCCGTTTCGTTCGATATTTCTTCGCTTTATCCCCAAATAGTAAACCTATTGAAAGATTTGTTGCTTGTGTTGCGTTATTTCCCGTGGCTTTTAACGGGTACAATCGCGTGGATCATCTTCACGCGCATACGTGAAAAAATCGCAATGCGAGTGTTACACCATCACGAAGCGAGAAATTGCGGGTTTATCAAGGAATTGCCTATCGTTTCAATGTCCTGCGGCAGTATGGGTAAACGCAAGACAACGCAGATAACGGATATGTCGCTATCGCAAACGGTTATGTTCCGTCAAGAAGCATTTACGCGGTTACAAAAACAAGATATGAAATTCCCGTTTTTTCCGTGGATATGCTTTGAAAACGAGCTGAAAGCGTGTATGGCATACGGCAGGGTGTATAATCTTGCTTCAATCCGTACATGGGTAGCCCAAAAGCGAGAAAGATACGGGAAACACGGGTGTTCGGTTTGGCAGTTGTATGGGTACGATACGGAAAAATACGGACTGTATTTCGACAACGCATTAAAACGGGAATACCTGTTCGACGTGTTGGAAACTTACGCAAAATTATACTTTATCTACGTTATAGAAAGCAGCTTACTCGTGGCAAATTATTCCATACGCGAAGAAGATATTTTATACGACGAAGGCAATTTCCCCTTGTGGTCGTTTAATTTCTTTCCCAAGCGTCCTAACGTGGAAAATTCACGGTTCGCGCATATACTCGATTTCGACGTGTTAAGGCTCGGTAAAAAGGTAATTGAGAACAACCCCAAAGCAGGTAGCTTTGAGTTTGGCGTTGTGGTAATAACCGAAGTAGGCAAGGAACGTGCGAACAATTTAGAGCTGAAAGAGGTCAAGAAAAACACGGACGAAGCCAACCAGAAAAACGACCTTTTCAACGCTTGGCTGAAAATGTGTCGGCACTCTGCGACGGTAGATAATTTCCCGTTCATCAAGGTGTTTACGGACGAACAACGCCCCGAATCTTGGGGAGCAGACGCGCGCGAGCTTGCGGACATTTTAACGATAGTAAACAGCGGAACGCAAAAACTCGCCTTGCCCTTCTACACCATAGAAGAAATGCTATATGATTGGGCGTTTTCACGGTTTATATCCTTGTATTACGATTTTCGGCATAAGCGCGGCGATAACACGTTGCTTGTGTATATGCTGAAAATCATCGTAAGCAAGATATGGGCGCGGAACGAGCGCATTTATAACCGTTACGGGTATAGCGTTTTAAGCATAGAAAAGGAACGCGGTACGCAGGATAATAAACCAGAAAAGAAACGGTATTTCTTGGCGAATTACAAAATATACCGCGAACGCTTCACTACGGACTGTTTTTCCGATTATTTCAACGATTTAGCGTTAAAATCGGGCGTTGGGCTTATGGACTATCTGACGTATAAAACGGTACGGGCAAGTGTGGACGAACTCAAAACACAAAACAGCTATTTCATAAACGGCTTGTATGGCGTTTAAGGGGGTGATAAGCAATGCCATTTCCAGAAGCAAAAATCTACAAAGACGGTATTAGCTATATAGCAATACCGCATACGACGCGGCCTACAAAGCCACGGCGTAAGCGTGAAGAAGAAGTTATAACCGTTACGGAAGAAATAGAAACGGAAACCGATTCTTTGCCCGAAGAACGCGTTGAAAATACGAGCGACGAGCGAGAACCCGAACAGACGGAAAAAGTCAAGGAAAAGCCAAAAGAAACGGTTAAAATCGAACGTCAAATGACAAAACGAGAACGCTTTGACGAGCTGTATCAAAAGTATATAAACGATAAACCGCAAGCAAGGCGTGAAAAGATAATTACGGCTATGCAAGAGCTGTTTCCAAACGTAGGCAAGACGATTGATTTTGTCGATGCGAATATTGAGCGAAAGAAACGGAACTTGATTTGTAAACGTATTCGTATGTGGAGAAAAGCAAATTTGCAGGAATTTAATTATTTCGTAACGTTCACGTATGACGGAAAACTACACACGGAAGAAAGTTTTAGAAAATCCCTGCGCCGTTGTCTATGGAATTTCGCCAACCGTTACGGGTGGAAATATATCGGCGTATGGGAACGCTCGCCCGAAAAGCATAGATTGCATTTTCACGGGATATTTTATATCCCCGACGGCACTATGCCGAAAATGATTATAGAAACGGAAGATTACAGCTTTAAGACGAAACGCCGACAAAAGACAATGCAAAACTTGTACTTTACAGAACGTTTCGGGCGAAACGATTTCGAGCCGTTGGACGAATATATTAAAAACGACGCACTCGCATATATCATAAAATATATCGAGAAAACGGGCGAAAAAATCGTGTATTCAAAGGATTTACCGCAATTCTTTATATCCGATATAATGGACGACGATATCGTATGTCCTATCGGGTTAGAAGATAGAAAGCTACTGTTATTCGATAATTTCGTATGCTGGGACGAAGGCGAATACATAGGCGAAGTAAGCGCGGACGTGATAAAACGAATGCGAAAATGTAACTGACGTGATACGGGTGGATTAGAAAACGGTTAAAAACGAAAAATAACTTGACGGAAACCGCGGGGCGATTTGCAAGCGGTTCAGCGCAAACGCCCCGCCCGCAAGCTTCGTTTTTCGTTTTGTCAGTCGGTCAATCAGTTTGTTTCGCGTGTGCTTGTCTGGCGGCGCGCAGCGCCGCCACTTGTTCAAGACAAGCACACGCGAAACTCTCACGCCTGCTACTTTCCCCAAAGTTCACCCAAACTCAACGCAAACAAAAAAAGGGCAGCGTAATTGCCACCCTTTGCGATTGATATGTAGTTGTAAAATTTACGTTACGGCAGGTCGAAATCCATCACTTGCAAGGCAAGGTGAAAACCCATTTTGAAGCCGCGGGCGAACGTGTAATCTATTCTATCGCCCATACGGT
>JAZQZK010000132.1:0-3327 GCA_045634025.1 Candidatus Scatosoma sp. | reverse complement strand
AAGAGGGTAAAAATCTCCCCGTATTACATTGTATTAAAGACACGCGCGGGTGGGAGATTGTGGACGGCTTATTTGAAGAAAACGAACTCGTTTTTGATAAGCCTACCTTCGGTAGTTTAGAGCTTGCTAACTTTGTGAAAGAAGAAGGTTTTAGCGAAGTGGAGCTTGTCGGCGTTTGCACGGATATTTGCGTAGTTTCCAACGCGCTTTTGCTCAAGGCGTATTGCCCCGAAGTCAAGGTTCAAGTCCGCGCGGACTGTTGCGCAGGCGTAACGAAAGAAAGCCATGAGTCGGCTCTTAAAACCATGTCGTCCTGTCAAGTGGAAATTTTGTAAAATTTTATAATTTTTTTAATTTTTTTCAAAAAACCGTTCAGAGAATATTGACAAAATAAAAAAAACAAGTTATAATAGATAAGAAATATTATGTGTAAATTTCGTCAAGCGGTAGCGTTTGGCGTTTTACCGCGATTTAAGGAGGCTGTAAATGGAGCGTTTGATTCGTCCAGAGAATACCACGACCCGTGTTAGACAAGAACAACGCACGGAGCGTTTGCTTCGCCCTGAAACCATTAAAATCCGTATTAGAAAAAACCAACGCAAAGCAATGTCCGTAGGTATTTTCTACTGGATTGGGATTTTGTTGCTCTTATGTTGTTCAATATTCCCTTACGTAGGCGGGCTTGAAGGTTTTACGAAGGATAGCAGTGAACTTTGGATTCTCACTTTCCTTGACCCGATCACGGCGCTTACTGAAGCTAAGGTTGTGACGAGTGAAGTGCTTATGCCTGCAGTCGTTGCTATTGCCTACATAGCAAGCGTAGCGGTTTCGTTTATTTGCGCTTGCGTTGCATCGACTAGACTTTTCCGCATCACGAAGCGTAATCCGACGAATAAGTGGGGCTACAACCGCGCGACGAGAGCGATGAGAATTATGTGCAAGTGCTTTGCGCTTATCTTCTTTATGACGTTTGCCGTAACGGCGATCGGCGTATCCGTACTCGACGGTAAGCCTACGCTCTTCTTCTACATTGCGTTTGCAGTAGCGTTGATTTTCCATTTCGTAGGTAACGTCCGCGCTAGCAAAATTAGTCTTTTCGAAACGGTAGAAGATAGATTTAACCCTATCGAAATCCGTCCCAACGTAGTATGGGGGCTTAGCGTTGTACGTAATCTCTTGCAATTCGTTTTCGTTTTGGCGCTCGTATTGCTTGCCGATAAATTAGGCAACACCGCTCCTTTCTATGCGATTATCGACGGTGGTGACCTTGCGCTTATCCCTGCGGTATTGCTTGGCGTACTCGTCTTCTCGCTTGTAGCGGTTGCTCACGCAACGAGTACGGTAGAATATAAATCCTTGAGAAAGAACGCAAAGGGCGCAAAAACCTGTCGTATCTGCGCAATCGCGATTGCTATACTTGGCGTTGCAGGCGTAGTATTGACGCTTATCACTCCTGAATTAGAACAAGCGGGTATGACGACCTTCGCTATCATTGCTGCGATCGGTGTGGTATGGTTCTTGTTGGAATGCTGGTTTGCTTCGATTGCGGCTCAACGCGTGAAGGAAGCAGAAGGCGAATTTATTGTAAAAGAACCCGTTGACAAAGACGAATTAAAAGCCTACAAAGCTTCGAAGAAAGCTGAAAAGAAAGCTAAAAAGCAAGCAAAAAAAGACGCAAAGAAAGCGAAAAAACAAGCAAAAAAGGACGCTAAAAGAGCGAAGAAATACGGAATTCTTGTTGCGGATAAATTCTCCGAACCCGAAGAAGTAACGGAAGAGAACGATTTTGTAAACGAAGAAGCGGAAGAAACCTACTTCAACGAAGATTACGTTCGTCAAGAACCCACGCATTTCGTGGCAGGTTTCTTGGAAAATCCGAACTTCGAAGAATATGAAAAGAACGGTGGTCTTCAAGAAGAGCTTGACTACGACGAAAACGCGGCGTTGTTGCGTGAAAAGTGGTTGAATCCGGCTAATGCAGTCGTTGAAGAAATTCCTGCCCCCGACACGAGATTGCTCACGGCGCAACAAGTACGTTGCCCTGCCTGCAACACCGTTTTATACGTACGCTTTGGTTGGACGAAAGCAAGATGCTCTAACTGTAATCAACGTTTCGAGATGAGAAGATGCTCGAGTACCTATAACTGCTTGAAGGAAGACTAACTTCTAAAAAATAAAACTTAAATAGAACCCGACCTTGAACGAAAACGAACAAGGTCGGGATTTTTTTATTTTGTGTTCTTTACAACGAGCTTTTCAAGTACGGCAACGAGCGCGTACATGATCGCTGCGAGAATGCAAAGGATAAGCACTGCGGACATTACAAGGTCAAGCTTAAACACCTGCCCACCGTAAACGATTAGGTAGCCGATGCCTGCTTTGGAGACGATATACTCGCCCATAATCGAGCCTATCCAAGCCATACCCACGTTGATTTTAAGCATAGAGATAAACTCTGGCAGCGCGGACGGCACGACGAGTTTGGTTAAAATTTGCCATTTACTCGCGCCCATGGACTTGAGCAGCAACAACTTGTTTTCATCAGTGGACATAAATCCGCCAAGCATATTCAAAATCGCAACGATAAGCCCGATAAGCACGGTCATAAAAATAATAGCTTTACTCCCCGTACCGCACCAAATAATGATAAGCGGACCGAGCGCGATTTTCGGTAGGGCGTTCAACACGACGAGATAGGGCTCGGAAATTTTCCGAAAAATCTCACTCC
This sequence comes from Candidatus Scatosoma sp., assembly GCA_045634025.1. Lineage (GTDB taxonomy): Bacteria > Bacillota > Clostridia > Christensenellales > Borkfalkiaceae > Scatosoma. Next base: position 599 of record JAZQZK010000132.1, on the reverse strand, counting down.
ACCATAAGAGTAGCGCGACGGAGTATCCAAGAACGACGGCGATAGCAAACCCGATAAGCGTTTCTGAAAGCGTCGTACCGACGTGGTAAAACAGCGTTCCACTCGTATAAAGTCCGCAAATCGTTTTAAGGATTCTAGACGGCGAACTCGTGATAAAGGGGTTTACCCATTCAAACAAGGCGGAAAGTTCCCAAACGAGTAATAATATAAGCAAAATTACAACTCTCGCCACGTTCACAGCCATTGTTTTTTTCTTTTGTCGTTTAAGATAGTCAAGGTGTTCTTCGGAATATTCCCGAAGAGGTTTGGTAAGATTTTTCATGCGTTTAATTCCCCCCAAAGTATTTCAAACCATTTTGAAAACTCTTTATTCTCACGGCGTTTCAAAGGCTCGTCTTCAGGGAAGGAAACGGCGTGTTCGGAAAGAATAGTCGCAGGTCTTTTCGAGAGTACGAAAATCTTATCGGCGACGGAAATCGCTTCGCTGATATCGTGCGTTATGAGTAGCGCGGTCTTATGCTCTTGACGAATAATCTTATACACGTCGTTGCAGACGTTAAGCCGTGTTTGATAATCGAGCGCGGAAAATGGCTCGTCGA
>JAZQZK010000131.1:0-2985 GCA_045634025.1 Candidatus Scatosoma sp. | reverse complement strand
GCGGAAACGGCGGTAAGGGCAACGTGCGGTTCACGACCGCGCGCAGACACGCCCCCAACTTTGCGCAAAAAGGCGAACACGTCAAGGCGCATACCGTTATTTTGGAAATGAAAGTAATTGCGGACGTTGGTTTGGTCGGGTTCCCGAACGTAGGAAAGAGCACGTTGCTTTCCAAGATTTCGGCGGCTCGGCCCAAGATTGCGAACTATCACTTCACAACACTTTCCCCCAACTTGGGCGTGGTTAGATACTATGAAAAATCCTTCGTGGCGGCGGATATCCCCGGTCTTATCGAAGGCGCGGCGCAAGGCGCAGGGCTCGGACACGACTTCCTTCGCCATATCGAAAGAACGCGTATGCTTTGCCACGTGGTCGATATTTCGGGCTGTGAAGGTAGAGACCCGATTGAAGATTTCCAAAAAATCAACGCCGAGCTTAAGGAATATAGCGAAGTTTTAGCAAAGCTTCCGCAGGTAATCGTTTGCAATAAATGCGACGTTTACGGCGCCGAAGACAACTTAAAAGCGTTCAAGAAAAAGTACGGTAGAAAGTACAAGATTTTCCCTATCACGGCAGTTACGGGCGAAGGCACGAGAGAACTTTTGGAAGGCTTACTCGCCGTTCTCGATACCCTGCCCCCTGTTGAACCTGTTCGTCCCGAAGAGGAATTTGAATACCGTGCGGACGATAATTTAAGCTTCGAGATTTTCCGTGACGACGACGGCGTATTCGTAGTTGTCGGTGGACTCGTCGATATGCTCTGCAGAAACGTAGCCTTAAACAACCCCGATTCCATGCAATATTTCCAAAAAGTCTTACGTCTTCGCGGTGTCATCAAAGAACTCTCCAAGATGGGTTGTAAGGAAGGGGATACTGTATCCATCGGCGACGTAGAGTTTGAATTTGTTCTTTGATAAATTCAAACTTGAAATGAACGCTTTGCGTTCGTGAAATAATGGCTATGCCATCATGAAATACCTTGCAGGCAAGGCATGAAATGCAAACTTCGTTTGCGTTTTGGAATTATTTATAATAACCGCAATGCAAGGTTCTTCTTGCTATTCATGGAGAAAACGGAGTTTTCGAGAATTCATGACTTTAGTCAATTCATGTAAGTAGCGATTGCAATTCATTTAGTAATATAAGGATAACAATTATGGTAACAAGAGAAAACATTACGAGTAAACAACGCGCGGCGCTTAAATCTATGGCTAGCACCATGTCCCCGATTGCGCAAATCGGTAAGGGGGGTATTAGCGACAATCTTTTGAAAACGCTTTCCGATGCGCTTGAAGCAAGAGAGCTTATCAAAGTAAACATTCTCCCCAACTCCGACGACGACGCGAGAAATCTTGCGGAAAACGTAGCCGATCTTTTGGACGCTATCCCCGTTGCGGTTATCGGTAGAAAGGCGATTTTCTATCGTCGTAGCAACCGCGACAATTTCGCGCATATCGTTTTTTAAGAAAACTGTTTGAAAAGAAGAATTTTGCTTTATAAATAAGCTGTAAGTATTTTTAATACAAGGAAGTGTAGCAATGAACGAACAAGAAAAGCAATTTGACGGACAAGAAACGGCGAAGGAACAACCCAAAGCCGAAAAGAAATGCAAGAATAAAAAACTCCAAGAAGAACTCGACGCCTTGAAAGCGGAAACGGAAGAATTTAAGCGTAAATGGTACGCGGTAACGGCAGAATACGAAAATTATCGTCGCCGTACCCAAAACCAGTCGGCGCAACGCTATCAAGAAGGCAGAAACGACGTAGTCGCGTCTCTCTTCCCCGTTGGCGACAATTTAGAACGCGCGATTTCTTCTTGCGCAGACGAACAGACCAAACAAGGCCTTGATATGATTTTGAAAGCCTATAAAAAGGTACTTGAAGGGGAAGGCGTAGAAGAAATCGACCCCGTTGGTCAACCCTTTGACGCAAACGAAGCGGAAGCAATTATGGCAATGCCCGCAGGCGAAGGCGAGGAAAGCGGTATCGTAAAACAAGTTTACGTGAAAGGCTATAAAAAAGGTGATAAGGTATTGCGTTACGCGCAGGTTATCGTTACGCAATAATCTTCATAAACTAAAAAACATTTAATTACAAGGAGAATTTAATTATGCAACTTAAAGACAAAGTGGTTATTATCACGGGTGGTGGTAGAGGTATCGGTTTCGGCCTTTCGACAGCGTTCGCAAAAGCAGGCGCAAAGCTCGTTTTGACGGGTAGAACGGAAGCAACTCTTCTTGACGCGAAAGAAAGGCTTGAATCGGCTTATGGCTGTGAAGTACTTACGGTAACCGCAGACGGCGCTGATGAAGCCGCTATTCAAAACGTTATTGATAAAACGGTGGAAAGATTCGGTAAAATCGACGCAGTTGTAAACAACGCGCAAGCATCGGCATCTGGCAAAATGCTTATCGATCACACCAAAGAAGATTTAGACCTTGCTATCTATTCCGGTCTTTACGCAAGCTTCTTCTATATGCAAAAAGCCTTCCCTTACCTTAAGGAAACCAAGGGTTGCGTAATCAACTTCGCATCCGGCGCAGGCTTGTTTGGTAGAGTAGCGCAAAGCTCGTACGCAGCGGCAAAAGAAGGTATCCGTGGTCTTTCGAGAGTAGCGGCAACCGAATGGGCTCCCTACGGCGTACGCGTAAACGTTATTTGCCCCCTTGCAATGACCGAAGGTCTTCAAAAATTCAAAGAAGAATATCCTGAACGTTACGAACAAACGATTAAAGCAGTACCTATGGGTAAATTTGCTGATCCTGAAAAAGACGTTGGTGGCGTTTGCGTATTCCTTTGCTCGGATGCAGCAAGCTATGTAACGGGTGAAACGATTACCCTTCAAGGCGGTAGCGGTCTTCGTCCATAAGCTACGAAAAATAGGACAATTTAGAAAACTCGACTTTTAATAAGTCGAGTTTCCTTTTCTTTTCTATGTAATCGCTTGAATTTAAATTTCTTTTTTGGTATAATAAAGTTGTCGAT
>JAZQZK010000130.1:0-2457 GCA_045634025.1 Candidatus Scatosoma sp. | reverse complement strand
AATATCACCTCTGGTGTGTCCGAAGAGCTGCGCGTTTGCGTGGAAGGTTTATGTAGGAACAACAGGGGTTTTATTTTTGCCTTTTTTATAAGTAAAATGCTTATACGGGTCAACCCAACCTTTATACGAATATAAAGGCGGCGTGGTGATATCCACGATAAATTCAGGGTGTATTTCTCTAATTTTAAAGAAGATATGCGTACAAACGTACATTTTTGCTTGACCGCGTTTGCTTTCTCTTTCTTCAGGGGTAGAATTTAAGTAAAAATCAATCATGCCCATTACAACGTCCATGCATTGCAAAACCATGTGCTTTTTACTATCCACTTCTTCGATGTCTTTATCAACCAATTTAACATGATTTTTCCCAGGGATATAGATCGCATTTAAGTTTTCAACCAAGTACCTTTTGAATTTTGTACACGATTCTTTGGTTTCGGGTAAATCGTCGAAGATTAGACGAAGTTGAATATCTTGCTTTGCGTAAAAGATACTAAAGGCATAACGTATAAACAGGTAATAGAACTTGCAATAGGTTTCATCCAATGAGCTTGGGATTATGTCAAGTTCTTCATTCTTTGCAAACATCACTCGCGCCCTTACTTTAGAGCTTTGCACGTAAGTAAAGAATAAGTCCAAAAGTTCTATGTAATTGCGATAATTCGTCAACGTAATCTTCGTACGTTTAACCTCACCCAACCCCTTTGAGTCGCTGTAAACTTTAAGTACTTCATTAACTTTTTGATATTCGCTTTCTTTCACTAAAGCCCCACCGAAAAAGTAAGAATAATTCTTGCCGTGCCTCGTTGATTCATCGCAAACAATGACGTATCTTTCGCTTTTACCCATGGTATAACCTGCTTATTTTTGATGTTTTTATTATACCATAATTCCCATGAAAAATCAAGTACTCTTTTAAAATATTTCCCGTTTTTTAACTTTTGTTCGCTTTTTATATAGAAAGAGCGCATAGCCCAATGACGAGCTATGCGCTTTTGTGTTATTCGCTCAAACTTGCGCTGATTATACACATATATTCGGCATCATCAATGCGTCCTAAGAAGATTGCTTCGTTTTCAATAAGAACGTCGATGTATTTTAACACTAACCCAAACTTATCATCTTCTTCAAATCCGAGCCATGGATACCGTTCCGTAAGGGGAAGATAGGCTGCTTACGTCACCGTTTCTTTGAAACGTGATTGACTCTAAAAATTGAGGAAGATTCGATGCGTCCAAAATTCTTGCCTTGAGAGCGGCAAATTCGGCTATAAGGGATTGATTGATGTTGTGGAATGTTGTTTCAAACGTCTTGTAGTCTTCGTTGTAGTTGTCAATGATTCGCTTCAAGTCGGAAGCATAAACCCAACGATTTCTATCGAGTTGTTTAACGGCATTTGTGACTTGGATTCGTTCCAACTCCCACAGCCATTCATCCCTATTGGGGAAGAAGTCGGTAATTGCGCAAAATTCGCTTATTGTCATATTGTCAAAGTCGTAATCCGTCATCTCGTAATAAGCTGAATTATTTCCGAGAAAGGGAAAGGTTTGCGATACCATTGGCGTTAGTGAATATGTTGTGTTTAATAAATATGTCTTCTGCAATTTTAATCATAATTTTCTCCTTTTTTAATCTTTGAACATAATTTCGATGTCGTCGTTGGTGTCATCTACGACGATTTTTTCTACGAACAACCCGACAATTTCGCGAGCGATTGCGTATGTCTTGAAGATATCATCTACCGTAAGACATTCTGTCTTTGCGGCGAAAGCGGCTTCTATTTCGTCTACGCGGGAGAGCACTTCTTGCAATTCCACGAGTCTTGCTTTGTGTTGCGCTTGCGCTTCGATAGCTTCGTTTGCTTGCTCGTCGCAACGCTGTGCAACAGCTTTAGACGTTTTAGAATTCACGGCTTTAGCGATTAAGCCGTTAATATGGTCGTCGAGTGATTTGATACGTTTTTGCGTATTTTTCACTTCTTCGACTTTGGAACTTCGGAGCAGGTCAAACACCGATTTTTGGGTGTTGGGGGCAGACAGGTATGCGTTCACCTTATCCGCGAGTAGATTTTTGATTGCAGTTTCAAGGTATTTTGCGTTGATGGATTTTGTCTTGCAAGTCTTATCGCGCTTTACCCCGTGGTTGGGGCAAGCATACGTTCTTACAAGCGTTTTCATCTTACCGCCACGATTGGAAAGTCCACTCATGGACGAGCCACAGGACTTGCATTCTACGAAGCCCGTTAGGAAATATTCAGGGTTTGCGTTTTGGTGTGGACGGCAGGACTTTCTGGCATTTAGGATAGCTTGGACTTTATCAAACTGCGCCTTGCTTATGATGGCAGGTATTGCAGTTTCGTTGCGCACTTCGTCAAAATGTTCGATGAGCACGCGTTTAGCCTTACGTTTGCCACCTTCGCGGTTATAGATATAAGTACCGTAATATTTTTCGTTACGG
>JAZQZK010000129.1:0-4442 GCA_045634025.1 Candidatus Scatosoma sp. | reverse complement strand
TTAAAAAATATGAAAATTTTATAAGGAGAATTATTATGGCATTGAAATATTTATATTACGTTGTTGTCGCAACCGAAGACGGCGCAAAGTTTGTAACCAAAGTAGATAACGCCACAAAAACGGCGTACTGGGATAGCAATGAAAAGCCTATGTCTTTCAATAAATCCTACGCAGATGATTTAGCGTTGTGCTTAACGCTTAATTTCCACCTTGCGTTTACACTCAAAAGCTATCACGAATTAAAAGGACAAATATTCTTAAAAAAGGAGCAACCAAATGAACAAAAATAACCCCTACGGCTACAAGATAGGCTACCGTGAAAACGGTAGTCTTTTGTTTAATCGGCTTTTTATTACACGCAACTACAATCAAGCCGTTTCTATGCGCGCCTTTTATCGTCGATATGAAACAAGGGAACGTGACACTAATCGTCCGCTTATCAATCCATTTTGGGAAATACTACCGATAACCAAAAAGGAAATCCTTGCAGGAATATGGGACGAGCCCCCCTTCCAATATATTTTTTACGATTATACCCCTTATAAATTTCCCTTTCGGCGTGGCTATGGTAGCATAGGAAAAACCCGAAAGTCAAACCCTGCTGAAAAATTTTTAACCCCTTTCATCTTCCTTTTATTTATAAAATTTTTCCTTGGTTTGTTTGACTTTCGGGCAACTCCACCATTTTTATTTTTACGCATATTTTCCCTATGCTACTGGGCCCCTGCCGGAAGGCAAATTCAAATTTATAAGGAGTAAAAAATATGTATTATGAAAATGTAAACAGAACAGTAAATGTATGGAGAGATGGAGATATTCTCCACGTATTTATTACCGTATCCAGTAAAAAGTATAGTCAATTTAGTAAAACAATTGACTATGTAAAGAAGATATTATTTATGAATTTTGATTACGAATACGATGGAACTCAAATCTACTTCCAATTAGGAGATTTCAACGAATTAAACGAATTCAAAGAATACTTCTACCGTTATCTTAGCTGCTTTGCAAAGGAGAATACGAAATGAGAATCGACTTCAATAACAACACTTTAATTATTACCCTTTACAATTCCGATGATATTTACCATATTTGGAATACGATTGACGAAATGGAAAGAACGCTTTGCAAGAAACTTGACGTTGACGAAGATGATTTCGATGAATTTAATGAAATACATATCGACGTTGACGATTATTACGAATATCTTGCTTATAGAAGAATGATTTTAGATTACACACCGATTTATTAAGATTATGAAAGAAAAATATACGATTATCAAACCTTGTAAATTATTATCCGTATCCCAAGGCTTAACGGGTAAAATGGCTGGTATGCCTGCTATTACTTCCTCTATGCTCTATAATGACTATTGCGAAAAACTGCGCGCAATCCCCGGTACGGTATGTGAAAAATGCTATACCTTGAAATATTTACAATCCAGACCGAGCGTAGATAAATGTTATCGGGAAAACACCGAACTTTTAATGAAAAGCGTTATTCCCGTTCACCAACTCCCGTTTATCAACGCGGCAATGTGTAGATTAGAAAGCTTTGGCGATATTACGGGCGCAACGCACCTGCAAAATTACATAAACCTTATAAAGAAAAATAGCCACTGTATGTTCTCACTCTTTACCAAGAACTATACGGTGGTTTTTGATTATTTTAAGACGCATAAGCAACCGAAGAATTTATCTATCGTTATTTCATCGTTATTGCTTAATCAACCTTTTGACGTCAACTGCCTTACCGAAACCAAGCTCATAAACGTGAAGATATTTACCGTCTATACGAAAGCATACGCGAAAGGCAACGGCATTGTTATCAACTGTGGAAAAAATCGCTGCATTGACTGTCGGCGCTGTTATAAACCGAACAAGACTCCGATTTACGTATCGGAGATTTTGAAATAAATATTATAAAAGGAGTACCATATATGAAACAAAGAACCAATCAAGGCTATACGATTATAGCGAGCATTACTCTCCCCTACGAAGAATACGTACTTGGGGAAAAGCAAACGGAAAGCAAAGAACCTAAATACGTAACGTGGTGTTGCATAAACCAAAACAGCTATTACCACGGACATTATATCAACGATAAAAAAGTCGCTATGAAAGATATGTATGAACGTGCGCGTCACGAAATTTCATATCGTATCGACCGATTAAATGATAACATTAAAAAAGGAGAATTAAAATGATTGCGTTAAATTTGAAAGCTGAAAACGATTGTCAACAAGCAATCAAAGATTATTTACAAGCAAATGTTAGCGAAATACTTGCAAATAAAATCAATAACGGCGTAAATGTCGAAAAAGACGGTAAATCGCTCGTCAATAAAAAGACTTTATCGCAGTTTTGGAACTACGCCACCAAGAAAGCCCAAGAAATGAAAACAGGTTACGTGAAAAACGAAACGGTATACGGCTGGGCAATCCACTATTTTGAAGAAAGCGATATTATCGGCACGCTCTACAACGAAGATGGTAGCGAATACAAAGAGCCAAAACCCGAATATAAACCCACTCAACACGTACCTACCCCTTCCGTTCCTACAAAACCTACACCGCCAAAGCCAAAGCAATTCAGCCTTTTCGATATGCTTACGGAAGAAAAGAAAGAAGAACCCGTGGAAGAACTCGACGATGATAACGACAGCGAAGTTGAAACTCCCGTCCCCGAAGAAATTGACGATGGCGACGCCGAACCCACCGAGCTTAAAGTGGATTTGGAAACAGGCGAAATATTAAATTCTAAACCCGCTATCGCATATAAGCCAAATTCCCTTTACCAGCGATATTTAGACGTAGAAAAGCAATATCCCCACGCCGTAGTCGCATATCGGCTTGGGGATTTTTATGAAGTTTTCGGGGATAACGCCATCGTTATAGCAAGGGAACTCGAACTTACGCTTACAGGACGAGATTGCGGACTTGCCGACCGCGTACCGATGATCGGTTTCCCCTACCACGCTTCCGATACTTATTTCAATAAAATTCGTCAACGCAGAAAACTCGTAATTATTGAGAATGATGACATACAGGTATTAGATAAATACTCTACCGAAAGAGAAACACCTAAACCAAATCCCGTCGAAATTCCAAAAATAGAACCCACCGCCGAAGAAGTTGACGAAGATAATTTAGAAAATTTACGTGCTCAAAATAAACATATCGACAAAAACGCTTTATGCGTACTGCTCGAACTTTTTGATTACGAACTTGACGTTCAATAAGGAGTAAAAATTATGCTTACGAAAGAAATGATTAAACCTATTCCGAAATATATGGTGGCTATCATCAAACGAGAAGATAAAAAACGCTATAAAAAGCCTTGCGGAAACACTCGATTTTATTCCTATCTTACTACTTGGAAAAAGGAACTTATCAAAGTTACCGTTGCCGTTCGGCATTATCGCAAACAATGGATTTGCAAACAGGTTTCCGTCCACGGCTTAACTTCGGACAACTGTTTAGCTCGTGACATTGAATTTTTCTATATCGGCGGTTACGTTGTCGGTTGGTACGATTTAGGTATATATAATCGTAAAAAAGAATGGGAAGACGGGAAATGGTATTCCTGCGAACGAAAATACTTTAACCCCTATTCCATTACCGTCAATCTTGATTATTTAGAACATTTCCCCGAATTTAAGTATAGCGAATGTAAAAATGCTACTTACGCAGAGATTTTAGGATATTTACGCCTTTATAAACAATTCCCCGAAATGGAATATTTAATGAAAAGTGGACTAAAATATTATGCTATGTCAAAAACGATTTTACGACAAATGCGTAAAGATAAGTCTTTCCATAAATGGCTTATGGCAAATAAAGACTGGAATATGGCTAACGGTGCGTATTATTGCGACGTCATTTTAAAAGCTTACAAAAATCATTCACCTATCAAGCAGGTACAAGCTTTTGAAGAACGCAAGCGCAAACTTATCCACGACTACCACGGTAAAACCATTGTCAAAACAGTCATTCAAAAGGGCGTAAAAGGTGAATACGAACGCTTTTTCAAATATCTTGATAAACATAATATCAATGAATACGTCTATTACGATTACATACGAGCTTGTCAATATTTAGGTCGAAATTTAGCAGACGAGAAAATACGCTTTCCGCATGATTTTAGGCACTGGCATAATCTAATTATTCAAGAAATGGATATAGTTCGCCAAGAAGAAGAGCGCAAATCCAAACTCTTACGCGCTAAAGAAGAGCGAGAACGCAAAAAACGGTTAGAGAAAGAACAACGCGAGCTTACCGAAAATTTCTTAAAAGCAGCCGAGAAATATCTTCCCCTTGCAGGTTTTACAGGTGACGAACATTACGCTATCTTTATCGCACAATCACAAGCAGAGCTTATCAAGGAAGGAAACGCTTTATCCCATTGCGTTGGACGGAGCGGTTACGACAAGAAAATGGCAAG
>JAZQZK010000128.1:0-1677 GCA_045634025.1 Candidatus Scatosoma sp. | reverse complement strand
CATTGTGGCAGAAACACTCTTGGCGTCCTCTTTATTGCGGAGTAACAAAAACTAAAAAGTGTTTTATAAAAATATCTAAAAGTAAACTTGTAGGCATAGCCTTATGGGTTAGGGCAGAGTTTACTTGAGTGGAGAAAATTTATGACAAAAGTCTATTCAGACGAAGATTTTAACCAAGTCTATCGACAAAAGAATAACGTGCTGTACGTCTTTTTTGGCGTACTTGCATTTTATTTGTTGGGGTGCATTGTTTGCTTATGTTATTATATGTCTTTGCCCTACGCAGACCCCAATTTATATATCCCAAAACTGATCGTGTATTTACTAACGGTTGGGTTTGTCGGGTTTTCGTTCCCGTTTATGGGCATTAAATTCCGTAGAGTTAGTAAGTATTATAAAATGCTTCACTATATCTCGGACGGAATGAAGAACGAGGAGAAGAACTATTTCGTTAAATTCGAGAAATGCGAGATACAAAAAGACAACGTTGACGCTGTGGCTTGCGTGTTTATGACTTGGAATAGAAAAAAACAAGAATGGATGAGGCGTGAATTGTACTTCGACGTTGAAAAGCCGTTGCCAAACTTTGAACGAGGGGATTTGGTGCGATACATTTCGCAAAGCAATTTTATTATTGGGTACGAGATTTTAGCAAAATCCGTTTTGGATATTGAAGAAATTAACGACTACGACGAGTATGGAAACTACGTTGAGCAATCAATGGACGAGGCGGAAAATTTTGACGAAGAAGAAAATTAAATAAAATTTTAGGAGTAAAACAATGGAAAGAAAAGACATTAAAGAAGAATTGAAATGGGACTTATCCGCTTTTTTTGAAAGCGACGAAGCTTGGGAAAAAGCGTATGACGAGTTCGTGAAAGCTTACGGCGAATACGATTATTCTCGTTTCCAAGGCAAGCTTGGCGACAAGGCTGTATTGCTTGACTTTTTCGCATTAGAGGAAAAGATGTCGCACGACGTGGAGCGTCTTTACGTCTATGCAAGTATGCGTCGTGACGAGGACGTGCGCGTTTCTAAATACAATTCGTATATTGCAAAAATGGGTGCGTTGTATTCCAAGATTATGGCGTCGCTCGCTTTCGTTGAGCCTGAATTGACCTCGCTTTCCGAAGAGCAACTCAACGCTTTTATTAAAGATAAGGACTTTGTCGATTACGATTATCGTTTGTCGCGTATTGCAAGCTCGAAAGCACACGTGTTGAGCGAAGCGGAAGAAAAAATTCTCGCGCTCGCGTCCGACGTTATGGGCGGATATCAATCCACTTTCTCCATGCTCGATAACGCAAATCTTAACTTGCCTAAGAATACCTTGAACGGTGAAGAAGTCCAAATGAGCCACGGCTTATACGGATTCGTTCTTCATTCAGAGAACCGTGAAGAGCGCGAAAGTTGGTTCAAGAAATACTATGAAGCGTATATTAAATTGATTGACGCAATCACGCAAACGTATAGCGGAAACGTTAAAAAGGACATTTTCTATAAAACGGTTAGAAAGTACGAAAGCTGTTTGGAAAAGGCGCTTGATGGCGAGGACGTTTCCGAGCAAGTTTATAACAACCTCATTGAATCGGTAAGCTCTGCGTTGCCGACGGTACACCGTTACATTTCCCTTCGTAAAAAGATTTTGGGTTACGAAACCCAACACATGTACGATAT
>JAZQZK010000127.1:0-2469 GCA_045634025.1 Candidatus Scatosoma sp. | reverse complement strand
AAATTTCCGACGTCGCAAACGCCGTTTACGACGGTACTTCCGCCGTTATGTTATCAGGCGAAACGGCTGCAGGCGAATATCCCATCGAAGCTGTTACCGCAATGTCTAAAATCGTTAAAAAAGCAGAATCAAACACCGGATATATCCATTATATCGACGATTTCAAGATTAACGGCACGGCTGAAGCATTGTCGCACTCGGCAAGTACTTTGGCTAAAGACTTGAACGCGAAAGCGATCGTCGTTTGTACGAGAACGGGCGCGACGGCAAGAAAAGTGTCTCGTTTCCGCGCAAATATCAACATTATCGGTATCACGACGGACGTTCGCGCGTATAGAAAGCTTGCTTTGAGCTGGGGCGTTATGCCTTGCTTGACGGACGAATATTCTTCCGTGGATATTCTCTTCTATTTCGCAAAACAAACCGCTATTAAGAGCGGTTTGGTGAAGAAAGGCGACATTATCGTTATTACGGGCGGTACGCCGAACGGTAAGAGTGGTAACTCCAACCTTATCAACGTTGAAACTATTTAATCATTGAAAATATAACAACTTAAAAGCGACGGAAATAAAATCCGTCGCTTTTTTGTATAAGGAAAACTCGGCGGTGAAGTCGAGTTTTCTAATAATTTTATTTAATGAATGCGCAGAATGCAAGATAGCATTCGTAAACGTCGGCTTTGGACACGACTTCGTAAGGAGCGTGCATGGAGATTACAGGTACGCCGATATCTACCGTGTCGATATTCATGTTTGCGATGTATTTCGCAACCGTACCGCCGCCGCCTTGGTCAACCTTACCAAGTTCGCCTGTTTGCCAAATAACGCCGTTATCGTTGAAGAGCTTTCTGATTTCGCCTACGAATTCCGCCGAAGCGTCGTTAGAACCGCCTTTACCTCTTGCGCCAGTGAATTTCGTCAAGCCTGCGCCACAGGAGAGATAGGTACTGTTCAACGGCTCGCAAACGTCGCGGAAGTTGGGGTCGTAGCCTGCGTTTACGTCTGCGGAAAGGCATTTAGAGTTTGCTCTTACTTGCGCGGAGCTTGCGCCGAACGAACGAGCGATTTCGTCGATTAAGTCAGCGAAGATTGCGCATTGCATACCCGTATTGCCTTCGCTACCGATTTCTTCTTTATCTGCAAGCACGACCATCGTCGTTCTCTTATCCGATTCGTCGTTGAAAAGCGCGGTATAAGCGGGATACGAGCATACTCTATCGTCATGGCCGTAAGCAGCGATAAGAGCTCCGTCAAAGCCTAAATCACGAGCCTTAAACGCGGGAACGAGAGAAAGTTCTGCGCTTAAGAAGTCTTCTTCCGTTAAGCCGTATTTTGCGTTCAAGATGCGGAGTACGTTTTCTTTTACCGTCTTGTCTTTGTCTTCTTTTGCAGCGGTGTAAGGGATATTACCAAACCAAATATTGAGTTCTTCACCCGATAAGCCTTCGCCGAGCGGTCTTGCGTTTTGTTTTGCCGCTAAGTGAGGTAACAAGTCGCTAATATAGAAGATGGGATCACTATCGTCTTCGCCGATTGCTACTTCTAAAACGCTACCGTCCGCGCGAACTACTGCGCCGTGGAGAGCAAGAGGGATTGCAGCCCATTGATATTTTCTGATACCGCCGTAATAATGAGTTTTTGCAAGCGCGATGCCGTCCGATTCGTATAAGGGGACTTGTTTTAAGTCAACGCGGGGACTGTCGATATGCGATGCGATGATACGGATACCGTTTTCCGCTACGTCTTCCGTACCTACCTTGATTAAATAGAGATTTTTGTTGCGGTTGTTGTAATATACTTTGTCGCCCGCTTTAAGCTTTTGACCGAATTTGAAGGGTTTGTAACCTTGTTCAATCGCTGCTTTTTCTACGTACGAGCAAGCTTCACGTTCCGTTTTACCTGCGTCAAGGAAAGCCTTGTAGCCTTCTGCGTAGTCAAAAATTTCTTTCATTAATTTCTCGTCTGCTTTTTCATAGACGTTGGTTCTTTTGTAAGCAAGTTCACTCATTTTCTTTTTCTCCTTTTTCTTAATGTAAAAATCCTTTTATAATTTGCTCTTCCGCTTCCTTTTCGGTTAAGCCAAGCGTCATAAGTTTGATCAGCTGTTCGCCTGCAATTTTGCCGATTGCGGCTTCGTGGATAAGCTCTGCGTCTACGTTGTTTGCCGAAAGGCAAGGCGCGGCTTTGACGGACGCGTCGTCCATAATAATCGCGTCGCATTCGGTATGGCCTTTACAGGGCGCGTTGCCGTTCATCGTTGAGACGAAGTTTTGCTTGGACTGTTCCGCCGCAACCGATCTTGACATAACGTCCGCCGTACAGTTTTCGCCGTTCATGTCGATTACGAAATCGGTGTCAACGACTTGTTTGCCGTGCGTGTAGAGTTTTTCTTTGACGATAAAGGTTGCGTTTGCTTTGAGTTCGGCTTTTGTTACGCGGTTACTGGAGTCTATGCCCTTGATTTGGGTGG
>JAZQZK010000126.1:0-1570 GCA_045634025.1 Candidatus Scatosoma sp. | reverse complement strand
AGTTCGGGGAAATTTTTCTTAAAAGGACCTATACAGGTACGCGTTGAATTAAAACACCACACCCATGTACGAGTTGAATTGCGACCATACAGGTACGAGATGAAGGGTTAAAGGAAAGCTTTTAAGCGTTTCTCGTATTTTTCTTCAAGTGAGATAAATTCTCGTAAAAGTTCGCAAATTTCTTCGTCCGAGCATTCGGCTTTGCTTTCGGTGGTTTTAAGGGACGTAATGCCCATAACCGTGCCTTGAATCATCATTTCCGCGATATGCGCTCTCGTGCCGTCCGTGAGCGTACTCATTTTAATCGAGCCCCACATCATCATCTTTTTCATAGGGTTGGGTTCTTTGAGTTCGATACCCCTGTTTTTTGCAATTACGCAGGCTTTACCGCTGATTTTTTCGTAGCCTTCGTGTTCGGATTCAATTTCCTTTCTAATTTCTTCGTCTTCTGCTTCGGGCAGGATATTTGAAATAGATTGCAGGGCGAGTTGACTGTTTCTATAAATTTCCGCGAGCACTTCTTCGTCTTTTTTGCATTGAACTTCGTCTTCCATAAAAATTCTCCTTAATACTTGCTTAATCCTTCGCTAAGCGAGTCAAACGCTTGGCAGGATTGTAAAGGTAGTATGCGCAACAAAAGTCCACTATATTCTATTTTTATAGAAAAAAGTAGAAAAACGATGAAAAAACGCTTGACAATACTCCTTTTAGTTTGGTATAGTAATAGTCGAGCCGATAGAAACGGGCTTTTTTAAGCTGTCCTTTTTGGGCGCGCCTAGGGTTCTTCGAGACTGGAAAGAGGAGGTAAAAAAACGAATGTACGCTATTATTGATAACGGAAACAAGCAATACAAGGTAGCTGAAGGCGATTTGGTTAAAGTTGAAAAGCTTAACGCAAACGTGGGCGAAGAAGTATCCTTCAACGTGCTTATGGTATCCGACGAAAATGGTATCAAAACGGGTGCAGACGTTGCTAATGCGAAAGTAACCGCTACGGTCGTTAAGCAAGACAAGGCAAAGAAGATCATCGTCTTCAAGTACAAGCCTAAGAAGAACGAACGTAAAAAGCAAGGTCACAGACAACCCTTCACCGCAGTTAAAATCGAAAAGATCGTTCTCTAATTGACGAAAAGATTTTCTGCAATGCTTGCGAATTTCGCAAGGCGTTAAAAATTAAAATAAGGAGAAATAAAAATGATTTTCATCAGTTTATTCGCTCATAAAAAAGGTACCGGTTCTTCCCACAACGGAAGAGACAGCGAAGCCAAAAGACTTGGCGTAAAGCGCAGCGACGGTCAAGCAGTACTTGCAGGTAACATTCTCGTTCGTCAAAGAGGAACGAAAATTCACCCCGGTACGAACGTAGGTATCGGCAAAGAGGTTACGTTGTTCGCTTTGGTTGATGGCGTTGTCAGATACGAAAGAATGGGCAAAGACAAGAAAAAGGCAAGCGTTTACGAAGTTGCCGCTAACTAATTGAATTGAAACAAGCCTCGCTTCAAGCGAGGTTTTTTCTTTGGTTTTTGCAAATTTTCTTTTTTGTGTAAATTCGTTGACTTTTTCTCTTGCT
>JAZQZK010000125.1:0-8280 GCA_045634025.1 Candidatus Scatosoma sp. | reverse complement strand
GTGACCCAAGGAGTTGAATTACTAAGTTGTCTTCCTAAGACCGCTTGGCCTCCGACTTCTCGACGAATTCCTGTAAATTCCCTTTTGAAAGCTCTTTTCTTTCAAGATTTTTCAAAATCGTTTTCGCGCGAACGGTGACTTCTTTCGGTACGCCTGCAAGCGATGCAACTTCAATACCAAAGCTACGATTTGCCCCGCCACGAACAATTTTCCGTAAGAACACGACGCTTCCAGCGACTTCCTTAACGGTAATCTTATAATTCTTCACGCCCTTCATGCTCTTTTCAAGCTCGGTAAGTTCGTGATAGTGCGTCGCAAACAAGGTCTTCGCTTGAACCTTTTCCGCCAAAAACTCAACGACCGACCACGCAATCGACAAACCGTCGTACGTACTCGTACCACGACCAACTTCGTCCAAAATAAGTAAACTATCCTTGGTTGCGTGACGCAAAATCGTCGCCACTTCCGTCATCTCGACCATGAACGTACTTTGATCGAAAATAAGATTATCACTCGCGCCAACACGCGTGAAAATCCTATCCGTCAAAGGAATATCCGCCGCCTTTGCAGGCACGAACGCGCCTAAATGCGCCATCAAAGCAATAAGCGCAACTTGACGCATATACGTACTTTTACCCGCCATATTCGGGCCGGTAATAATCGCAATACCGCTCTCGTCGTTATCAAGATAAGAATCGTTCGGCACGAACCGTTCTTTAGACAACGCTTCAACGACAGGGTGTCTGCCTTCCTTTATCGACAACACGCCACCCGAAGGCAAAATATTCGGTCTTAGGTACTTTCTTTCCTTTGCAACCGTAGCGAACGATACTAAGCAATCAAGCAAGGCAAACGCAGACGCTATTTGCTTAAGCGCGCCGATATGTTCATGCAAAACGTCTAAAAGGCTTGCGTAAATTTGCGCTTCTAACTGCTTTGCCTTTTCCTCGCTCATAAGGATTTTTTCTTCTAATATCTTTAATTCTTCGGTGATAAATCTCTCGCCCGTCGTGAGCGTTTGTTTACGGATATATTCAGGCGGAGTCTTATCCTTGAAGGAATTTGAAACTTCGATATAGTACCCAAAAACACGGTTAAAACCGACCTTTAAAGTCTTAATCCCCGTGCGTTCGCGTTCTCTAATTTCAAGCTCGTTCAAAATCCCCCTAGCGTTCTTCTTTATCGCGCGGAGTTCGTCAAGCTCTTCGTTAAAGCCAGCGCGGATATAGTCCCCGTCTTTGATAAGCGCAGGCGCGTTCTCGTCAATGGCGTTCGTCAAAAGATCGGCAAGCGATTTCAAATCAATTAAATCTTCGTCGATTGTTCTAATCACCGCCGACGAAAATCCCGACATCTTAAATTTTAACGACGGAATTACGAGCAAGGATCTTGCAAGCACCAAACAATCCCTAGGCGAGAAGTTACCGTTTGCAATCTTTCCCGATAAACGCTCTACGTCCGCTACGTCTTTCAAGCTATCCGCAATTCCCATTCTCGCTACGGACGCATTGACAAGTTCTTCAACACCGTCTTGGCGGTAGTTTATCTCTTGAATGTTTTTAAGCGGAGATAAAATCATTTGCGTTAAAAGTCTTCCGCCCATGCCCGTCGAAGTCTTGTCCAAAAGCCATAAAAGCGAGCCGTATTTCTTGTTCTCCGCGTTATTTCTTAAAAGTTCTAAATTGCGTACGGCAATACTGTCCAAAACCATGAAGTCCGAACTATTTACGACCTTAATGGAATTGATATTACTCACAACGGATTTTTGCGTTTCCTTTAAGTATTCCACGAGCGCGCCGGCAGCAACGATACAGCGATCTTTCCCCGACAAACCGTAGCCCGAAAGTGAAAGCGTGTTGAACTGTCTTAAAAGATTACTTTCCGCGTGCTTGACGTTGAACGCCCAAGGCACGTAACAGGAAAAGGCAGGCAATAATCCGTGACGAACTTCCTTAAAGCCCTTGACTGCAAACAGCATATCTTCGTTACAGATAATTTCCGCAACGGACAATTTCATTAATGTCCCGATGCAATTTTCAAGGGATAATTCTCCGCTATATTCTTCAACGAAAAACTCGCCCGTCGTAATGTCCGCCCAAGCAAGCGCAACGAATTCTTCTTCCTTGTAAACACAAGCAAGATAATTGTTTTGCTTTTCATTGAGCATATTCTCGTCCGTTACCGTACCAGCCGACACGATTCTAACGACGTCGCGTTCCACAAGCGTTTTCCCAGGCTTTGGCTCGGTGAGTTGTTCGCAAATCGCCACTCTTTCGCCAAGCTCTACGAGTTTTGCGATATAGCCGTCCGCCGCGTGATAAGGAATCCCGCACATTGCCGCGCGGTCGTGTAAACCACAATCTCTGCCCGTCAAGGTCAAATCAAGCATTTTTGAAACTTTTACGGCGTCGTCAAAGGACATTTCATAGAAATCTCCCAAACGATACAAAAGAATGGTATCTAAATACTGTTCTTTCATCTCCGCGTAATGCTTCATCATATTTGAAAGCTTCGGCCTTATATCTTGCGTAAGTTTTTCTATCATAAATTACCTACCTAAATAGTTTACAAATATTTTTAATTGAAAAATCAAATTCTTTATTATTCTCAGCTTTTACTATTACAAATTTGAATATTTTTTAACGGTGTAGAAATAATAGCAGGATAGGACTTCGTTACCTGTATTTCCGAACTAAAGACAATAGAAACCAAATCGTCTTCTTCAAACGCTAAGTTAGGCGTTATGCCGTCTTCATAAATCGGCAATTCGCAAAGTCCAAACTCGGGAATATTTAAGTACAACCCTTCGCTACCTTCAAACTTTTGAACGACACCGTAATAGGTATAAGTTTTTGTCGGTTCATCGCCGATGTTTGTCGAAATAAAAGAAGGACTCATTAAAGCGCATAACACCGAAAAGATAGTGTATATAATTTTTTTCATACTCGTTCCTCCTTTTCTCGATATTTATAAACGACTTTTCTTAACGAACGGTTACAATTTCTCCGTATAAAGAAATGCCGTTAGCTTTGGTGATTTTAAGGGTAATGAATTTTCCGATTACGTTCGTTTCGCTCGTAAAATATCCCATTCTGCCGAACTCGTCACGACCTAAATAGTAGCCCTTTTTCTCGTCGAAATCTTCGCAAAGAATTTCTATTTCTTTTCCAAGGTATTTCTCGGATTTCTTTCTCGTTTGGGAGTTGACAAGTTCTACAAGCCGTTGAATACGGTCTTTTTGGATTTCTTCGGGAATTTGATTTTCCATCTCCGCAGCTTTCGTGCCTTGGCGTTTTGAGTACACGAAGGTAAATGCCGAAGCAAAATCCACTTCTCTCACAAGCTCTTCCGTTTGAAGATAGTCTTCTTCCGTCTCCCCAGGAAAACCAACGATTATGTCCGTCGTAAGCTCGGCTTCAGGGAAATAGGAGCGCAGCATTTTCACTTCGTCTAAATATTTTTCCCTTGTATAACGCCTGTTCATTTCCTTAAGAATCGCATTTGAGCCTGATTGCACGGGCAAATGCACTAACCTGCATATCTTTCTATGTTTTTGCATGACTTTAACGACGTCTTCGTTGAAGTCTTTTGGGTGACTCGTCATAAACCGAACGCGGAAGTCGCCGTCGATACTTGCGACCATATCGAGTAGTTTTGCAAAGTTCACGCCGCCCGTGTTACCGTCGTTTCCGTAGGAGTTGACGTTTTGACCGAGCAAGGTAATTTCCCTATACCCTCCTTCGACGAGTTTTTTTACTTCCGCAACGATATTTTCAGGTTTTCTAGAACGCTCTCTACCGCGTACGTAAGGCACGATACAGTATGAGCAAAAATTATTACAACCGTACGTGATATTAACCCAAGCGTTTGGATAGCTCGTGCGGTAAGCGTCGGTAAACTCGACGATTTCACCTTCTTTTTCCCTTACTTCGATCACGCGTTTCTTTTGCGATTGCTTACGTTTTATAAGCGTTTCTAACTCTTCTAAATTGAGCGTACCAAAAATCACGTCGATAAACGGGAATTTTTGTTTGAGTACGTCCGCCTTGCCCTTTTCCTGTGTCATACAACCACCGACGGCGATGATGAGTTCTGGTTTTTGTTTCTTTAATTTTTTGAGTGCGCCGATATTCCCAAACGCGTGGTTTTCAGCGTTTTCACGAATACAACAGGTATTGAAAAGAATGATATCCGCGTTTTCCTTTTCCTTTGTTTCTTCGTAACCCATACGGTGGAAAATACCCGCCATTTTTTCCGATTCATGCACGTTCATTTGACAACCGTACGTTACGATATAATACTTCTTTGACATAAAACCTTCCGTAAAAATATTTTTAGCAACGAATATTATATATTCGTTACGGACTTATCCATGTTCATTATACTCTATTTTGTGAAATTTATCAAGTCTTTGAAAGGGTATAAGGGTTACTTTTTTCTTGGATTATCCGCAATCTACATAAAATCTAGAAAAATACGAATACTTTTTCTATGAAATTATTGAAAAAAATCTTCAAAATCTTACTGCTTTTAGTGTTACTTGCCACATTCTTTTTTATCGGGTACTATTTTTCGGTAACGAGCGGAGTTTCGCTTTCGCCTAAAAAATTGACGATTAACGAGAATACCGCTCAAATTTATGATTATAAGGATAAGCAAGTCGCTAACGCGTCCACTCTTGTCTCTCAAGAAATAACGGCTATTTCAAGTATTCCAGATCATACCAAATACGCTTTTATTGACACCGAGGACAGAAATTTTTTCTCGCATAACGGCTTTAACGTAAAACGTATCGCTAAGGCTTTTTTGAATAATTTTAGGACTGCATCGTTTAAGGAAGGCGCGTCCACTATTTCCCAACAACTCATAAAAAACACCCACCTTTCTCAACAAAAAACGATTAAGCGAAAGCTACAAGAATTCAAACTTACTTACGAACTTGAAAAAAACTATTCAAAAAACGACATTTTAGAAAAATACCTAAACACCATTTATTTCGGGCATAGTTGTTTTGGAATTACTTCCGCGTCTAGATTTTATTTTGATAAAAGCCCGTCGGAACTTACAATTTCAGAATCCGCAATACTTGCAGGGTTGGTCAAATCACCAAATAACTATTCCCCTTTCAAAAACCTTGAAAAATGCGAAAACAGGCGAAACGTGGTTTTGAATGGAATGTATAAAATGCAACACCTTACGCTTGACGAACTCACCCACGCAAAATCCGAACAATTACCCACCGAGCCGAGCCTTGATAAAGGCAATAAACACTATTTTTCCGCGGTATTTGACGAACTTGAAAACTTGGCGGAAACGCATAATTTTTCCGTCGGCGGAAAACTCTCTATCCACACCTATCTCAACGAAGAATTGCAAGATTTTTTAGAAAAACAAGCTAAAAATACCGATTGCGACTGTGTTTTCTCCATTCTTGACAACGCAACGCACGGAATTTCAGCCTATCACAAAACCGCAAAAATCAACGCTCGTCCACCTGCTTCGATTATAAAACCGCTTGCCGTTTACGCGCCTGCGATTGAAGAGAATTTACTCTGCCCCGCAACCCCTTTACTCGATGAAAAAATAAGCTTTTCGGGGTACGAGCCGAAAAACTTTGACGGAAAATATTTAGGATACGTTAGCGCAAGGGAAGCCCTTTCAAAAAGCTTAAATATCCCTGCGGTAAAGCTCTTAAATACGCTTGGCGTAAAGAAATCGGCAGAGTATCTTGAAAAACTATCCCTTCCTATAACCGAGCAAGACCAAACACTCGCGCTTGCCCTTGGCGGTATGCAAAACGGTTTTACTCTAAACGAGCTTGTGGGAGCGTATTCCACCTTTGCATCTAACGGGTATTTCACTCCGCCTGCCTTTATTAAAAGCGTTTATATAGACGGAGAAAAGGTTTTCGAGCGAAAAGAAAATAAAACACAAGTATTTTCAGAGAGTACCGTTTATCTTATAACGGATATGTTACAAACGGCGGTTAAAGACGGTACGGCAAAAAAGCTACGCGCTCTGCCTTTTGATATATCAGCAAAAACAGGCACGAACGGCGTTGACGGAAAGATTTTAGACGCCTACGCTTTATCTTACACAACGGCAAATACCATTGGCGTTTGGCTTGGAAACGCAAACAACGCCCCGATTGAATATACGGGCGGCGGTAAGCCTTGCGATATCCTTTATAAAATAAACGAATTTATAAGCGAACTTACGCCTTTTAGAGAAAATCTAACTTCCTTTTCAGCGCCAACCACCGTTAAAACTATTAAGTTAGACCGCATTGAATACGAAAACTCAAAAAGATTACTACTCGCCGACGATATCTCCCCCCAAGAATTTGTTTTTCAAGAATTATTCCAAGAACAATTAGTCCCTACCCAAAAAGCAACGCATTTTTCAAATCCTAACATTCCTACGCCCAAAATTCAATTAAAAAACGGCGTTGTAGATATTATGTTTGACATAAATACCCCTAAATTCTATACAATTTCGGTAAAAAAGCATTATGCGTCACATAATACCTATGTAACGCATAGTACCCTATACGAAGGGAGTATTCCAACAAGCTTAACGGATACGCTTGACGATGATAAGGTTTATGCTTACTCCGTAACGCCTTATTATAAGGATATTGCAGGAAAACAAATCTTCTTACCGTCTATCTCGCTTTCGGGAAAGAAAAGCCCTATTATTCCCGACGCTCCGCCCGATATTATTAAAAAAGACTGGTGGAATTATTAAACCCTAACGATATAAAAGAAAACCACGCGTAATGCCCATCATTACGCGTGGTTTGTTTACTTTTTATCTTAAATAACGCCTGCGCCGAGTAATATCATCAGATTTGACGAAACTACGATTAATACGAGCGCAATCGGATAAGTTGCCGCATACGCCGAAGCTACGTCGTCCGTTCCTGCAACGGAAATCAACGAACCTAATGCAGGCGTACTTGTCATACCACCCGTAATTGAGCCCAAATTGTTGAAGATTGAAAGCTTGAATACGTATTTACCCAAGACGAACCCTACCACCATAGGCACGGTTGCCATGATAATACCGTAGACGATATAAATCCAGTTGAAGGAAGAAACAAATCTTACGCCACCAGGAATACCTGCGCCGACAAGGAATAAAATCAAACCAAGTTCTCTAAAGAAGTTTAAGGTTTGTTTGCTAACCTTCATATCGACTTTACCGATATGACCAAAATGCCCTACGATTAAGCCTGCAATCAAAGTACCACCGCTTGAGCCAAAGCTGAAATAGCTGGTTGCAGAAATGGGAATTTTAATCGCTCCGATTGCCATACCAAGCGCTACCGTGAAGAAGAAGGAGAAGAACCCGAACTCGTCAATACTAAAACGATTCTTGTCGTCGCTTTGGATTTGAACCGTATTCGCCGGAACGAAATTTGCTCTTTCCTCTTCGATATTAACCTTCAAAAGTTTCGGCATAATTTGAACGAATAAAACTACGCCCAAAACGCCGTATAAATAGCCGATACCATAACCCGCGGTAACTTTATCAGCAAAATCCTTGCTAATAGCATTAGCAGCTTCTTTTGCTGCAGAGAAGGCAGGCGTACTCGTAAGCGAACCAGAAAGCAACCCTGCGCCCATAGCAATATCCATGTTAGGATCGATTGCGCTAATTAAAACGGTAATTCCCACACCCATTAATACGATTACTGCACCCATAACGAGGTAGGAAACCATACTTTTATTAAACGAACGGAAAAATTTCGGACCTGCAATCAAGCCAACCGCCGTAACAAACATAACCGTGCCTAAGCTTGAAATATTCCCAAGCGTTTTTTCTACAGAATCACCCCAAAGCGTAATCGTCTTTCCACCAAGACTAAATGAGCTTTTGAAGGAAAATATCACGCCAAAGAGGATAGCAACAAGCAAAACGCCTGCCGTACCAAGGGATATTCCCTTAATTTCTATTCTGCCAAGCAACATACCTATTGAAATTACTACGAATACGATAAAAAGCGTAGACAAAAGCGCGCTGGCAGTTATTCCTAAATACTCCATTTATAACCTCCATATTTATTGCGGACAAAAACGCACAAAGCGTACCCCTGTGCGTTTTGTCTAAATTTAGCTTATATTAAATTTTCAATTAATTATCTTTTCTTCTATAATCGGGAAGAAGTCTGGGAGAAGGCATATTTGAAGCGATACCTGCATCTTCAAGCTCTTTCTCGAATTCTTTAACGTGGTCAAGCGTGAGCTCTTTAAGCTCTACACTCTTACACTTTTCGCC
>JAZQZK010000124.1:0-7769 GCA_045634025.1 Candidatus Scatosoma sp. | reverse complement strand
GGTTTGATCGAAAAGCCTATGACCACGACGATTACCGGTCTTGAAATGTTCCACAAGCTCCTTGACGAAGCTCAAGCTGGTGACAACGTTGGTGCGCTTCTTCGTGGTATCAACAGAACGGACATCCAAAAAGGTCAAGTTATCGCTAAACCCGGTTCGGTTGCTACTGGTACTGAATTCGAAGCTCAAGTATACGTATTGAAGAAAGAAGAAGGTGGCCGTCATACCGCATTCTTCAACCACTACAGACCTCAATTCTTCCTTCGTACGACGGACGTTACGGGTGCTATCGAACTTCCCGAAGGCGTAGAAATGGTTATGCCTGGCGACAACATCAACATGAAAGTCGTTCTTATTAAGCCCGTTGCAGTAGAAGAAGGTCTTCGTTTCGCTATCCGTGAAGGTGGCAGAACGGTAGGTTCCGGCGTTGTTACGAAAGTTCTTAAATAATTAAGAGTTTTCGTTCAAACGAGCTAACTAAAAATTGTATAAAACAGCTTACTAAACGGTAGGCTGTTTTGTCGTATAATTTTTTAATCAAAAATAACCCCGCCAGTTAAACTGGTGGGGTTTATCATTTGACTCTAAATACGGCTAATTCATAAGGGGCGTAATTGCCGTTTGGTGAACGATTAGCGGTATAATTACTTAAAAGTAATTTAGCGTTTTCATAAGGAAGTGTAATGATATTCTTCTTTTCAAAATTACAAACGATTATAAGTGTTTCATTTTCAAATTCCCGTTTGTAGATATAGGCGTCCTTGTTATCGCTCGTGATTTCTTCAAAATCTCCGTATAAAATAGTAGGGGAGTTTTTTCGGAAGGCGAGTAGTTTCTTATAGAAAGCAAAGATGGATTTTTCACTTTCCTTGTCCTTTTGCAAATTGATTTCTTTATATCTTGAATAAGCCTCTATCCACGGCTCTACGTTAGAAAAACCACCGTGTTTTTCGCCGTTCCAAGCAATCGGTCTTCTCGCATTGTCTCGCGAACCGAAATTTAACCTATCCATAATCTCTTTTTCGTTCATCTTTTCAAAATTCTCTTGGTAGAAATAAACGTTCTCAACGTCCCTAAATTGCGAGAAATTTTGATGGTAGGAGTTGGTCATACCAAACTCCTGCCCTTGATAAATAAAGGGGATTCCACGCCCTAAATAGAACGCTCCTGCAAGCATACTCGCGCATTCGTATCGCAAATCCCTATCATTTCCAAACCTTGATAAAAATCGTGGTTGGTCGTGATTATCCATAAACAGCGTATATAAAATATCGTGCTTTTGAGTTAGCGTTTGCCACTTGGAAATATCGTCGAAAATCTCTCTTAAAGAGAAAGGGACAGGGGTAAAGCGGTTTGTCCTGCCGTGTTCGATATGGTCGAACTGAAACAGGCAAGAAAGCTCCCTTCTATGCTCTGCGGAGTGGAGTAAAACTTCGTCGATATCGGTTGCCCAACATTCTCCCACCGTGAAGATATTTTGCGTTTTTTCACGGCCAAAAAGCTCGTGAATATATTCGTGTAGGTGTTTACCAAAGGAGTTCCTGTTCCCGTCAAAATCCTTGGAAATTTGGTCGATAACGTCTATTCTAAACCCGTCCACGCCCAAGTCAATCCAAAAATCAATTATCGATTTGATTTCTTCTCGCACTCTAGGATTATCGAAGTTCAAATCGGGTTGCTCCACTGCATAGGAGTGTAGATAGTATTGCTCGCGCTCCTTGCAATATTCCCACGCCGAACCGCCAAAACAGGACTGCCAGTCGTTCAACGGCTTGTCCGCCCAGTAGTAATAATCAGTATAGGGCGGAATTTTTTGCTTGGACTTAATAAACCATTCGTGTTTATTCGAAGTATGGTTCGGGACTAAATCCATAATGATTTTTATCCCACGCTCGCGCAAGGCGTCTCGCATTCTCTTCCAGTCGTCAAGCGTACCAAATTCGTCCATAATGTCTCGATAATCGGACACGTCGTAGCCGTTATCAACGTTCGGACTCTTATAACACGGCGACAGCCAAACGGCGTTTACGCCAAACTCTTTTAAGTGATCGGCTTTTTGTGTGATGCCGTTCAAATCGCCTATCCCGTCGCCATTAGAATCGTAAAAGGAGCGCGGATAAATTTGATAAATTACCCATTCCAAAAACCGCTTATTTCTTCTTGAACGCATACCTGCCCCCTTCAAATGCTAATTTTTCCTAGTTAGTATGCTCCAAATTTACGAAATTAATCAAAAGAAAAGACTGCGAAATGCAGTCTTTTTTCACTATATCGGACCTATTATAAAACCTTAGACAAAAACTCTTTCAAGCGTTCGTCTTTGGGGTTTTCGAAGAACTCTTTAGGAGAATTTTCTTCCTTGATAACGCCGTCGCTCATAAAGATAACGCGGTTTGCAACTTCTCTTGCAAAGCCCATTTCGTGCGTAACCACGACCATGGTCATCTTCTCTTGCGCAAGCTCGGTCATAACCTTCAAAACTTCGCCGACCATTTCAGGGTCAAGCGCGGAAGTGGGTTCGTCGAAAAGCATCACGTCAGGGTTCATAGCAAGGGCGCGGACGATCGCCACACGTTGCTTTTGTCCGCCCGAAAGGGTGGAAGGATAAGCGTTCGCTTTATCGTCAAGCCCAACCTTTTTCAAAAGCTCCATCGCCTTTGCATTCGCGTCTTCTTTAATTTTTGCTTTGGTGCATTCAACAGGAAGAAGGTTTTTCTTCTCTTTTCTGAAAAAATTGCAAAGGGCGGTAAGGAAGTTTTTCCATTTGGTTTTACGGAGTTTTGTGTAACCGATTGTGATAGGAGCAAGCGTAATATTTTGCAAAATCGTTTTATTATTAAAGAGATTGAATTGTTGGAAAACCATACCGATATGTTGGCGGTGCTTGTTGATATCTACGCTAAAATCAGCGATGTCTTCTCCACGGAAGTAGATCGAACCGCCTGTAGGGTCTTCCATGCAGTTCAAGCATCGCAAAAGGGTAGATTTACCGCAACCAGATGGTCCAATAACAGCAACCACGTCGCCTTTGTGGATTTTTAAATTGATATCCTTAAGGACTTCTACGTCCTCGAATTGTTTACTTAAATGTTCGATTTTAAGAATAGTTTCTTGCATAACAATTACCCCTTATACCGATTTTTTGCTCTTTCTGGGAGCGTTTTTGTCGTTTTTTGCGAGTGCCATTTCCATTAATTTCACAAGCAAGGTAATCAGCAATACCAACGCGATATAAATAATTGCCATTACGAGATAGGGCACCATTTTTTCGTAGTTTTTACTGCCGATAGTCGAAAGTGCGGTGTATAAGTCGTAAACAGTGATAAAACTCAATACGGACGTTTCTTTGATAAGAGTGATAAACTCATTGCCGAGAGTGGGGAGAATGTTTTTAATCGCTTGCGGAATGACGATTTTAACCATTGTTACCGTATAGCTTAACCCTATCGCTCGGCCAGCTTCCATTTGTCCCTTGTCTACGGAGTTAATACCGCCGCGCATAATCTCGGACACGTACGCTCCGCTGTTCAAGCCGAACACAATGATGCCGACGGTGAGAGATTCCACGTTTTTAATCCCAAGCGAGGGGAGAAGTACGTAGTAGGCAAGCAAGAGCTGAACCGTCATAGGCGTACCGCGGAAAAGAGCGACGTACGCAGAACAAATCTTGTCTAGGATACGCAGGGACAAGCGGTATTTTGGCGCGACCTTGACGAGGGCTATAATCGTACCGATGAAGATACCGATAAACAAGCCACATACGGCGACCTGTATCGTGTTGAGTAAGCCTTTGATGAGTAGGTTTTGGAAATATTCGCTCTCCATCGTGGAGAAGAATTTTGCCCATTTTGTAGACCAGTTCATAAAAATCTCCTATTTCATTACGCAAAGTTTCCCGCAGTTAGACTGCGGGAAACTTATACAAATCGTTTACTATCTTCGATTAGTTGTTTACTGCTTTTACGAGCGCGTTTGCGGGCGCTTCGTCTACGACTACTGCGTAGATGTTTCCGTTGATAAGGTCGGTAACTGCATCTTGCGCGGTTGCGTAACCTTTGCCTTCAAGGTTTGCAAATCCGTCGTAGCCCCAGTCTTCATCGCCGACTACGTACATGCCGCCCGTCGTACCGTTTTGGAAACCTACTTTCTTGCCCGTAAGGGACGCCAAAACAGCTTCTACGTCTGCGGTCGTTTTGCAGTTATCGAAATCGGTGTTGCTTGCGGCAACGATAAGCTTTTGGGAAGCTTCGTAATATTCT
Organism: Candidatus Scatosoma sp.; assembly: GCA_045634025.1. Taxonomy (GTDB): domain Bacteria; phylum Bacillota; class Clostridia; order Christensenellales; family Borkfalkiaceae; genus Scatosoma. Next base: position 3,510 of record JAZQZK010000124.1, on the reverse strand, counting down.
TGCGTGAATCCGTAAAGCGCTTTTCTATCTTCGCTTGCCGTGATACCAGCCATACCAATATCCGCATAACCAGCTTCTACCTGAGTGAAGATTGCGTCGAAGTCGATGTTCTTAATAACGAGATCAAGGTTCTTTGCTTGCGCGTAAGCCGCTGCAATTTCAATGTCTACGCCGTAAATTTTACCGTCATCGCCGATGTATTCAAAGGGTTCAAAGGGGCAGTTAGTTGCAACGATAAATTTATCGGCTGTGTTTTCTACGTCGGTGGTGGTTACGTCATAACCAACTTTTTCGCCTTTGCCTTCAAAGTATTTCGCTACGATTTCGTCGAATTTACCTTCCGATTTGAAAGTTGTGAAGAAGGCGTTGAAATCGTTTACGAGCGCGGTATTGTCTAACTTCGTAACGAACGCGTATTCTTCTTCGGTAAGTTTAACGTTAATCGTCTTTACTACAGGTTCTTTCGATTCAGGTGTGGGCTTAAAGTCACAAGCGGAAAAACTAAGGGTTGCGCATGCCGCTACTACTGCTAACGTTGTTGCTAAAAACTTTTTCATAATAAGAAATCTCCTAAAAAAATTCATTCAACGCTATGTATATTACTACTTTTATTGCATAATGTCAACTGCTTTTTGCATAAAAATTAAAATATTTTCAAAAATTTTATATTTTTATTGCATAAATGTATAAAATAAATGAATATTCTGCATAAAGGTAAATTATCAAAAAAAGAAGGGGTACTCCCGTAGTAAAAAGGGGAATGATACCAACAAAAAAGGGGAAGTACTCCCCCTAGCAAAATGCGAGAATTTTAGAGAAGGAAAAGAGTAACCGCTTAAAATTCGTTGCTTTTTTTGGTGGGATATGGTATAATCGTGTGGACAAGGGCTAAAATCCCTTTACATTATTTATTAAAAAAGGATTTGCTCGAAAGTAGGGCGAGTATTTGGATATGAATAACGAATTTTTCTCATTTGAACTTATAAAAACCGACCCCGACACAGGCGCAAGAGCAGGGATTTTGCATACGCCGCACGGCGACATTGAAACGCCGGTGTATATGCCCGTCGGTACGCAAGCGACGGTGAAAGGCGTGTTTCCGCGTGATTTGGAAGAAGCAGGCTCGCAGATTATTTTGTCGAACACCTATCACTTGTATATGCGCCCGGGCGACGAAATCGTCAAAAAGGCAGGCGGTTTGCATAAGTTTATGAACTGGAACAAACCTATCTTAACGGATAGTGGCGGTTTCCAAGTCTTCTCGCTTGGCAAACTCAATAAAATCACGGACGAAGGCGTACAGTTCTCTTCGGCGGTGGACGGCAGTAAGCATTTCTTCACGCCAGAAAAGGCGATTGAGGTCGAGCAAAATCTCGGCGCGGATATCATCATGGCGTTCGACGAGTGTAGCGAATACGGCTACAACCACGCCCAAGCCGAAGCGGCGATGCTCCGTACGGCGAAATGGCTTGAGCGTTGCTATAAATTTCACGACAAGCCCGAACAGGCGTTGTTCCCGATCGTGCAAGGCAATATGTATAAAGACCTTCGCGCGGAGAGTTTGGCGCGTACCTTGCCCTTCGTCAAGCACGGTATTGCTATCGGCGGACTTTCCGTCGGCGAGCCGAAACCGATCATGTACGAACTTTTAGACGACCTTCAACCCAAGCTCCCTACCGACGTGCCTAGATATTTGATGGGGGTAGGTTCGCCCGACTGCTTAATCGAAGGCACGCTCCGTGGTATTGATATGTTCGACTGCGTACTCGCAACGAGAATCGCAAGAAACGGCACGGCGCTCACGTCCCGCGGACGCGTGGTTGTAAGAAACGGTAAATTCAAAGAAGACTTCTCGCCTTTGGATGAAGAATGCAACTGCTATTGCTGTCGTAACTACACGAAGGCATACCTTCGCCACATGATAAACACGGGCGAAATGTACGGCGCAATGCTCTTGAGTTTGCATAATATTACCTTCCTTCATAAACTTATGAAAGGCTTGCGTGACTCCATTCTCGGTGGTTACGTACGCGAGTACACGCGCGACTTTTATAAGAAATACGGTGGCGAGGGCAAGTGGTAAGTTCGTTTCGCCTTGAAGAGCGAAACACGTGCATTGTCGCTCGGTCACGTACCTATTGTACGCTCCCTTGCTCCGCCTTGGTTTGCTCGTATCTCCGCGTTTGAGTGATTTGGCTTTAAGTGGCGCAGTTAGATGTATGAAAAATAGGTGAAAAGGAAAATTTTTCCGAAAAGCTTTGCAATTCGCTTGCAAAAAACTAAAAAAAAGGGTATTATAGTTATAACAAACGGCTTTAGCGGTAAAGCCTAAACAAAAAAGGAGAAATAAAAAATGTTCAATTTATTAACGGAAGGTACGACTGGAAACTCTGGTAGCGGATTTATGATTTTCGTGCTTATTGCAGTGTTCGTCGCATACATGGTATATTCCAACCGTCAACAAAAGAAAAGACAAAAGGAAACCCAAGACACGCTCAACGCAATTAAACCCGGCAATAAGGTAAAGACCATCGGCGGTATCTGTGGCGTGGTTGTAGAAGTCTGCGCGGAAGACAACACCATTGTTATCGAAACGGGTACGGAAACGAGCGGTAAGTCGTATATCAAATTCGACAAGCAAGCGGTTTACCAAACGGACGCAGTTGCAGTTAAGGAAGAAGCTCCCGCTGTTGCAACGGAAGAACCCGTAGCGGAAGCTGTTGAAACGGAAACGGTTGAAACGGAAGAACCCGTAGTGGAAACGGTTGAAACGGAACCCGAAGAAACGGCTACGGAAACCAACGAATAATCAAAGAATTGAATAATAAAGAATAATAGTTAAACGCCTTCGCATACGATAATGCGGAGGTGTTTTATTATGGAAAACGAAAAGATAACTCAAATCTCGGAAGGCGTAAAAGCGGTGGTAATCGCTCTTGCTTGCGCGCTCGTCTTAACGTCCGCGTTCGCGCTTATTATGCAGGTTGCAAGCCTGCCCGACAAACTCATTTTACCTATCAACTTAACGATAAAAGCGGTGTCTGTGTTTGTTGGTTGCGCGTCCAGTTTACGCGGTCAAAACGGCTGGATTAGGGGTATGGCGGTAGGGTTTGCCTTCACTTGTTTAAGCGGACTACTTTTCGGTTTAGCGGGCGGGGATTTCGCGTTCTCGTGGCTACTTATCGTAGAAGTGTTATTCGGCTTAACCGCAGGCTCGCTTTCAGGCATATTCTCGGTAAATTTAAGATAAAGAAAAAATAAACGCGCTACCAACCATATGGGTGGGCGCGTTATTTATTCATTTTCGGGTTATCCGTTCTCTCTAAAAGATAATCAATAGATACGTCGAAATAGTCAGCAAAAAGAATAAGCGTTGCGTAATCCGCTTCTCGTTCTCCTGTTTCATAGCGACTAATACTGTTTTGGTTCATTGTCAAATCCATCGCTAGCTTTAATTGCGAGATATTTCTTTCTCTTCTTAATTCCTTCAGTCGCATATTTTCCTCAAAT
>JAZQZK010000123.1:0-2525 GCA_045634025.1 Candidatus Scatosoma sp. | reverse complement strand
AAAGCCGAAAAAGGCTTGGTATATTCTTGAAAAAATAATGAAAAAGCGAAAAAATCGGCAGGTAACCCTTGACGATTTTTTTTTGTTATGTTATAATAGACGAGAAAAAATGGATAAAGCTATGCTTTATCGCTTAATTTTTTTCAAAACCTATAAAAACTTTGGGGGAACACCCCGATTTTACAAGGAGGGCTTTATGAACTCGCTTTTAGCCTATGAAACACCGGGTATCGAGGTGTTCGGATTCAAAATCAACGCATACGCAATCATAATCGTTTGCGGGATTTTCGTTGCGTTTGGCACAATCTACCTTTTGTTCAAGCGCAGGAATATCTCCACGGACTTATTCTTGACCTATTTTTGCGTGTGTTTGCCTATCGCGATTTTCACGACTCGGCTCTTTTATTGCCTGACCGACAACGTGCCTATCGAAGACTGGTTCTCGTTTCAAGGCATACGCCAAGGCGGGCTTTCGATAATCGGCGGAATTTTAGGTGGCGCGATTTCGGTTGCAGGGGTTAGCTATTTCAAAAAAGTTAACTTCTTCCGTGTCGGCGACTGTATCGTCGTGGGCTTACTGTTTGCCCAAGCCATCGGGCGTTGGGGCAACTTTGCCAACCAAGAAGTTTACGGTATGGAAGTGACGAACGAAGCGCTCCAAATATTCCCGTTCTCCGTGTACATCAATAAAACGACGGGCGGAAACTGTATGCAGACATTCACGCTCACCTTCCAAAAACTCTTTGGTGGGACGACGGATATCACAGGCGGGACTTGGCATTACGCTTTCTTCTTCTACGAAAGCCTTGCCAACACGCTCGTTGGGATTGCGCTTTTCATCAACGCTTGGAAGAACCCTTACAAGCCCAACGGTGTGAACACCGCTTGCTATTTCATATGCTACGGCATCGTTCGTTCGATTATGGAGCCTTTGCGTGATAATCAATTTATCCTTCAAGGCGGTGGCGTACCTTGGTCGCTCGTGTTCTCCATTCTCATTATGTTGTTCGGGTTCGGCGTTTTGTTCGCCGTACTCTTCTTCAACAAGCGAAAAGAAGGGGTACTCTTCGGTTCAAAGACGGGCGAGCCTTACGGTATCACCAAATACATCAAGGACTTGCAAGACGAAGTCCCTTACAAAAACAAAATCAATATGATGTGTAAGATTTATCCTGAAAACTACGAAGAAAAACCCGTAGAAGAAAAGGGAGATAAACAAGAATGAGAAATCTCACGCTTTTAACCGACCTTTATCAAATCACGATGGGCTACGGCTTTTTCAAGCATGGTAAACATGAAGAAGAAGTGGTTTTCGACTTATTCTTCCGTCGCAATAAAATGATAACCTATTCGATTGCGGCAGGTTTGGAACAAGCGATGGACTATCTCTTAAACTGGAACGTGACGGACGACGATATCGAGTATCTCCGTTCGCTCAACCTTTTCAGCGAAGAGTTCTTGGCGTATTTCAAGAATATGAAATTCACGGGCGACGTGTACGCCGTTCGAGAAGGCGAAGTGGTCTTTCCCGGCGAGCCGATTTTGACGATAAAAGCGCCCCTTATTCAAGCGCAGTTTGCGGAAACCGCGCTCCTTAATATCATCAACCATCAAACGTTGATTGCAACCAAGTCCGCTAAAATTTGCAGGGCGGCAACTCGTGGCGCGGTGATGGAATTTGGCCTTCGCAGAGCCCAAGCCCCCGACGCAGGTATCTACGGCGCAAGGGCTGCAATCATCGGCGGTTGTTCGTCGACGTCTAACGTAATCGCTGGTAAGAATTTCGACGTGCCTGTCGCAGGTACGATGGCGCATAGCTGGATTATGGACTTTGATAGCGAGTACGAGGCTTTCCACGCCTACGCTGAAAGCTATCCTGAAAACTGCTTATTGCTCGTGGACACCTACGACACGTTAAGAAGTGGCGTGCCTAACGCGATTAAAGTGTTCAAAGAACTTCGCGAGAAGGGGTACAAGCCCCGCGGAATCCGTCTTGACAGCGGTGACTTTGCGTACCTTTCTAAAAAATCTAGGCAAATGCTCGATGAAGCCGGCTTTGAAGACGCGATTATTTGCGTTTCGGGCGACCTTGACGAACGCTTGATTTCTTCGCTCTTACAGCAGGGCGCGAAAATTGATTTGTGGGGGGTAGGTACGAAGCTAATCACGTCCGAAGACCTGCCTGCGCTTGGCGGTGTGTATAAATTGTCGGCGGTGGTGAACGAAGACGGTACGATGACGCCGAAGATTAAGCTTTCGGATAACTCCGAAAAGACGACCAACCCTGCGTTCAAGAACTTGTACCGCTTATACGATAAAAAGAACGGAATGGCGATTGCCGACCTTATCACTTTGCACGAAGAAGAGCTTGACGAAAACGAGCCTTTGACTATCTTCCACCCGATAGAAACTTGGAAGAAATGCACGGTGGAAAATTTCCACGCGGAAAAGCTTTTGAAGACGATAGTAAGCGGTGGTAAACTCGTTTACGAATTCCCTAAACTCTTGGACGTAAAAGCGTTCTC
>JAZQZK010000122.1:0-6175 GCA_045634025.1 Candidatus Scatosoma sp. | reverse complement strand
CTTGAAGGTAGTGTAAAAAACGATAGCGGACGTATCGTAACCGATATCGGCAGACACCCGACGGAGCGTATTAAAATGTCGGTATTGCCCGACGGAAAGGGGAAAATCGCTATCACGGATTATGAAGTGGTGGCTCGCTTTTCCAAGGATTACACCCTTTGCAGATTTATCTTGCAAACGGGCAGAACACACCAAATCCGCGTTCACGCAAAGCATATCGGTAATCCCGTAGTGGGCGATCCCGTGTACGGGTACAAGAAACAAAAATTCTCGTTAAGCGGACAGCTTTTGCATGCAAACACGCTTGTTTTAACGCACCCGTCGACGGGGGAAGAGATGACGTTTAACGCGCCTTTACCCGACTATTTTTCGAGTGTTTTAGCAAAGCTTTGTAGACAGTACCAAGTGGAGATAGAGTTATGACGAGAAGGAGAGCGGAGAGAACGCTCGAAACGGAATTTTTATATAAACAAGGGGGGCAGGTATGAGAATAACAAGCGTTGCGCGTCGTTCACTCGCGCGAGAACTTGGGCTTGAAAAGGGCGACGAAATCCTTGCTTTTAACGGCTTTCCTTGTGAGAGTGAGCTAGACTACGAGTACTATTCTTCGCTTGCTAATTTCTCTATGACGATAAAAGATTGTCGTAGCGGAGAAACGCGAGAAATTACGGTGGAAAAAGAAGAGAACGAACCGCTTGGAATAGGTTTAGAAAAGAGCGAAAAATCGGATAAAATCCGTACCTGCCATAACCGTTGCGTGTTCTGTTTCGTGGACCAAATGCCAAAGGGCATGAGAGATAGTTTGTACGTCAAAGACGACGACTACGAGATGAGTTTCACCTGCGGAAACTTCGTAACGCTCACCAACGTTACGGACGAAGAGCTGGATAGAATTATCCGTTTGCATTTATCTCCTTTATATATTTCGGTGCATACTATGAACCCTACGCTCCGCGTAGAGCTTGTGAGAAACCGTTTTGCAGGCAAGATTGTGGAACAGGTGAAAAAGCTTGCCGAGAACGGAATAGAAATGCATTGTCAAGCGGTGGTCGTGCCGAATAGGAACGACGGCGAAGAACTCGCTTACACTGCGAGGGAGTTGTTTAAGTACTATCCTGTCGTTCGGGATTTGGCGTGTGTGCCGACGGGCTTGACAAAGTACCGCGAAGGCTTGACGGAAATTCCCGACGTCGATAAAGAATACTGCGAAAAGATGCTTGACCTTGTTGATAGTTTGAATAAGGAGTTCGGCGTGGACTTCCTGCTCCCTGCGGACGAGTATTTTATCCGCGCGGAAAGAATGGTGAAGGACGAGAGTTTCTACGGTGATTTTGAGCAGATCGAAAACGGCGTGGGGATGACGAGAGCGTTCTTGGATCACGCGGAAATGGCGCTTGCAGGGGTTAGCCCTAAAACGCTCAAAAAGGCGAAAAAGGTATTGATGATAAGCGGGGTTTCCGCAAGAAAAATCAATGAAGAGTTAGCGGAAAAGTTCATGCAAAAAGTGCAAGGCTTAACGGTGGAAGTGTTGGCGGTTGAGAACGAGTTTTTTGGGAAAACCGTAACCTGTACCGGGCTTTTGACGGGAATTGACATTTCAAACGCGGTTTTGAAGTACGTGGAAAGTAATGGAAAACCCGATGAAGTTATCCTGCCTTCTAATACGTTAAAGGAGTTTGAAGACGTCTTCCTTTGCGGAATGACGCTCAAGGAACTTAAGAAACGAGTTGGGCTGAAAATCACGGTCAATCGTGAAGGCGGGTATGGACTTGCGCGGATATTGACTAAATAAGTAAAAAATCAGAAGAAAAGTAAAAAGGAGAATTGAGTATGGCAAATCCTTTAGTTGCTCTCGTGGGCAGACCGAACGTAGGTAAGAGTACGTTCTTTAATAAAGTGGCAGGGAGAAAAATCTCTATTACCGAAGATAGACCTGGCGTCACGCGTGACCGCTTATACACCGACGCGGTTTGGAGAAACCGTAATTTCACGATGGTGGATACGGGCGGTATCGAGCTTAAATCGGAAGACGTGATGTGGAAAGAAATCGCAAAACAGGCGGACGTTGCTATTGAAACGGCGGACGTAATTTTGTTCTTCACCGACGGTAAGGAAGGCTTGACGCCTTCTGACTACGACGTAGCGGATATTCTTCGTCGCAGTAAAAAGCCTGTTATCTTGGTCGTGAATAAAATCGACGATTATTCCCCCGAAAAAGTGTTCGAGTTTTATTCGTTGGGGTTGGGCGATCCTTTCCCCGTTTCCGCTGAACATTCTCAAGGGATCGGCGACGTGTTGGACGAAGCGATGACCTTCTTCCCCGATGAAACGGAAGAACCTGTTCCGTCTTTGAAGATTGCGGTGGTCGGTAAGCCGAATGCTGGTAAGTCCAGCCTTGTCAATAAGATTTTAGGTTCGGAGAGAAGTATCGTTACCCCCATGGCAGGTACGACGCGAGATGCGATTGACACCTTGTTTTATCGTGGGGAAAAGGCGTACACCATTATCGACACGGCAGGGATTAGAAAGAAGAAAAACGTCGATGATAACGTGGAATATTACAGTAACATGCGCGCGTTTGACGCCGTGAGAAGAAGTGACGTTTGTTTGCTCGTCGTCGATGCGAAGGAAGGTTTGACCGAACAGGACGTTAAGATTATCGGGTACGTACACGAACAGGGCAAGCCGTCGGTAATCGTTATGAACAAGTGGGATTTGATTGAAAAGGATACCCATACCGTCAATCGTTTTGAAGAAAAGCTCAAAGAAGACTTGAAGTTTATGGATTATTATAAGTCCATTTACATCTCCGCAAAGACAGGTCAACGCGTGGAGAAGTTGCTTGGGGCGGCGGAAGAAGTGTTTGCGAACGCGAACTTCCGTGTGCCGACGGGCGCGCTCAACGATTTGATCGGCGATGCCGTTCGTCTCAACGAACCGCCTTCCTATCAAGGCAGAAGAATGAGAGTCTTCTTCTCGTCGCAAGTGGGGGTATGCCCGCCGTTGTTCGTGCTTCACGTCAACGACGAAGGGCTTTTGCATTTCTCTTACCAAAGATATCTTGAAAATACCATTCGCAACGCTTACGACTTCTCGGGTACGCCGATTAAGGTGGTCGTAAGAGAGAAAAAAGACGAAGATTAAGGAGTTAGGAATGAAAACGTTTTTATTTTCCGAGCAATGGTATATCTTGCTCGTAATGGCGATACTCTCGTACCTGCTTGGGGGCTTGAGTGGCGCGGTGTTTATTTCAAAGAAGGTTAAAAACGAAGATATTCGAGAAAAAGGTAGTGGAAATCCTGGTACCATGAACATGGCTAGGGCGTATGGGTTTAAGTTTGGAGTTTTTACCTTTGCGTTCGATGCGGCGAAGGGCGCGTTTGCCTCGCTCGTTGGGTTCTTGGTGTATAAAGATTATCAATTAAATGGTATTAACGCAGGCGATTTCGTTTGTTATTTGAACGGGTTTTGCGCGGTTATAGGACATATCTATCCTGCGCTGAAAAAGTTTAAGGGCGGTAAAGGGATCGCTACGACTTGTGGTGTGTTTATGGTCGGGCTTATTAGTCAAAGCTTGTGGTTCTTGCTTATAATCCCCGTTTGTTACGTGTTGACGCTTGGGTTTATTTACGTGGTGGAGTACGCGTCGCTTGCGTCGCTTATCATCGTTAGCGTGTTTGGGGTAACCCAGCTCGTCTTGTTTGGGGTTGAGTTCTTTGCGGTCGATTCCGCTTGGCTTATCGTCTTATACGCGTTCGTATTTTTAATCTGCGCGCTGGACTGGTACGCGCATAGGGAGAATATAAAACGCTTGCTTGCTGGTCAAGAACATAAGACGTCTTTGAAGTCTATGTTGAAAAAGAAAAAAAAGTAAAAATCCCCAAAAAACGATGAAAAAAGGCTTGACAATAGGAACGGAAATTGCTATAATTACGGGGTACTGATTAAACGCCATGGGGCGAAGGAGAGTGAAAAAGACATGTCGACGGTAAAAGTTGGAGAAAACGAGAACGTAGAAAGCGCGCTTCGTCGCTTCAAGAGAAAGTGCTCTCGCGATGGTATTATCGGTGATCTTCGTAAGAAGGAATTCTATGAAAAGCCTTCCGTAAAGAAAAAGAAGAAATCCGAAGCTGCTAGAAAGAGAAGCAGAAACTAACGAAAGAAAAGCTCACGAAATCGTGAGCTTTTTTGTTTGCAAAAAAAAGTCTATTTTGTCGAAAAGGATAGTTTTTTTGAAGAAAAAACCGAAAAAACTCGTAAAAAAGGAGTGAAAATTATGCAAGAAATTAAGTGGGCGGAGTCCGCGCCGAAAACGTTCAAGGCGCTTGCTCGTCAAGCGAAAGAGCGTGTGAAAACGGGGTTTTGGCAGGATTGTAAGGTGGATATAGACGAGCGTATGGAAAAGGTCAAGGAGCTTGGGTTGAACGAGAGTAAGGCAGGGCGGTATTTCAAACAAAAGGTGTCGCAAAGTCTTTTAGGGGAAAGGGAAGACGAGTTCTATCTTAGGGTCAAGGACATGCTCTTAAAGAACGGAGAAGTGTCGGACGCGATCGGAAGACTCACCGACAAGGCGTATTACGAGACTCTTTCGTACGAAGAGAAACAGCGCTATACGCTGTCCTTGAGTGAGAAGTACTTGCGCGCTTTGGAACGGTTTAGACGAGAGTATGAGTTTGATAAAATTAGTTTATAGATAGTGGGATTAGATTAAGATTGACGACGGGAGCTTGCGAATGGCGTTCTCGTCGTTTTTTTGTTTGTGGGCGTCTTATTATTTGAGGAAAAGCCTTGACAAAGAATAAATAATTTTGTATAATAATATTTGTTTTAAGGGGAGTGGATATGACGAAAGAAGAAAAAGCATACCAATTGAGTATTTCTCAAAAAATTTACAGGGGATTTAAGGCAATGATGGATTTTTTAATCGCTTTAGTTGCCGTAATTGCGTTATCGCCGTTGTTTTTGGTCGTTGCGATATTGATTAAGTTGGATTCGAAAGGCCCTGTATTTTTCGTTCAAAAACGAGTCGGAAAAGACGGCAAGCTTTTTAATTGCGTGAAATTTAGAAGTATGTCTGTGGAAGCGAAACACGACGTTGCGGGATATGAGTACGCAGAAGTGAAATCCTACATAACCAAGGTTGGCGCGGTTTTGCGTAAATATTCCATTGACGAGCTTCCGCAATTTTTCAATATCTTAGCTTTTCAAATGAGCTTGATCGGGTTCCGTCCGTCGCAAGAAAATGAGATTGAATTGAACACGGCAAGAGAGTCTTATCAAATGTATCAAATTAGACCGGGTATCTCCGGTTGGGCGCAGGTCAACGGGCGTGACCGTTTGGCGGCTCAACCTACGAAAAAAGCGGAATATGACGCGTATTATTTGAAGAACTTTTCTTTATGGTTGGATATAAAAATCTTTTTCATGACGATAATTAAGGTTTTCAAAAGGGAAGACGTGGAAGAAGGGGTTTTGGAAAATCAAGACGAAGAAAACTAAACAAAAACTAAATCGAGAGAAGAAGGGTTTAAGGGTGAGCCCTTCTTTTTTAGTGGAAATTAGGGGGCGGGGTATGACATAGTCATACGGAATGAGAAAGAAATGGAAAATTCTACAAAATTTTTGGAAATTTCATCTACTTTTTTCGTGTTTTGTATAGCTTTCTTTTGAAAAATGTGTTATAATAGTTAAGGTACTATGACTAGGGCCTGTTTGCTTGCGGATTTTTTGCCGTAAGGGATAGAGATTTAGTCGTAGTTTTAATAGAAATCAAATATTTACGCTTGGAGGAAAGTATGCAACCGAAGTATAAAAGAGTACTGTTGAAGTTATCTGGTGAGGCGCTTGCCGGCGACGATAGATTTGGTCTTAACCATGAAGTAATCGCGCCTGTCGTTGACCAAATCGTTGAAATTCATAAGCTTGGCGTTGAAGTTGGGCTGGTTATCGGCGGGGGGAACTTCTGGCGTGGTAGACAGGGTACGAACATGGACAGAACGACTGCCGACCACATGGGTATGCTTGCAACGGTTATGAACTCTTTGGCAATGATGGACGCTATTGAGCAACGCGGTGTGCCCGTGCGTGTGCAAACTGCGCTCAATATGGTATCCTTGGCTGAACCCTTTATTTTAAGAAAAGCTCTTCGCCATTTCGAGCAGGGCAGAATCGTAAT
>JAZQZK010000121.1:0-2755 GCA_045634025.1 Candidatus Scatosoma sp. | reverse complement strand
TCAAAGATATTGCGGTGAGCGTGGATAGATTGTCGGAAACTGTGCGTGGAAGCTTTAATCGTTTGGGATTACAGCTTGGCGTTATCAATGAAAGTATTCTCGAAAACACGCGTGAGCAACGCTTGAACCGTGGAAAATTGTCCGAGATAAAGGACGAAAACGCAAGACACTATATGGATATAGTAGACGCTATGTCCGAAATAGAGATTATAACGAACACGCACGTGACCGTGCATACAGAGCAATAAATTTAAAAAGGAAGAACTATATGAACGTTTTGGTTATCGGAAACGGCGGCAGAGAACACGCCGTAGTGCAGGCGCGTAAAAAGTCGCCGAAGGTAAATAAAATTTACGCAATGAAAGGCAACGCAGGTATCGGAGAAATTGCCGAACTTGTCAACGTCGATTATTGCGATATCGAAGCGGCGGTTGCTTGGGTAGATCAAAGCGACGTCGATTTCACCGTCGTAACCCCCGACGATCCGCTTGCGCTTGGTCTTGTGGACGCGCTTAACGCGCGCGGACACCGCGCGTTCGGTCCTAAAAAATGCGCGGCGGTTATCGAAGCGAGCAAGGCGTTCTCGAAATCTTTAATGAAAAAATACGGGATTCCCACGGCAGCGTATGAGATTTTCGATGACTTCGAAAAAGCGCTCGAATACGTAAAGACCTGTGAAATCCCCGTCGTATTAAAAGCGGACGGACTTGCGCTTGGTAAAGGTGTTTTGATCTGTAAAACCAGAGAAGAAGCAATCGACGGCTTGAAAGAAATGATGCTCGATAAAAAGTTCGGTACGGCAGGCAACACCGTCGTCGTGGAAGAATTTTTGGAAGGTCCTGAAGTTTCCGTGCTTTCGTTTACGGACGGTAAGACCATCGTGCCTATGATTACAAGCTGTGACCACAAGCGCGCGCTCGACAACGACGAAGGCTTGAATACGGGCGGTATGGGTACGTTTGCCCCCGCAGGATTCTACGGCGAAAAGACGGCGAAAGAAGTCATGGAAAAGATAATGCTTCCTACCATGTACGCGATGAACGCGGAAGGTAGAACGTTTAAGGGCGTTTTATATTTCGGGCTTATGAAGACGAAAAACGGAATGAAGGTCATCGAATACAACTCAAGATTCGGCGACCCCGAAACACAGGTTGTCTTACCCATGCTCGATACCGACCTTATGGAAATCTTTGAGGCGGTTGTGGACGAGCGTCTTGCGGACGTAGATATCCGTTGGAAAGACGGCGCGTGCGTATGCGTAGTTTTAGCAAGTGGCGGTTATCCCGAAGCTTACGAAAAAGGTAAGGAAATTACCATTGGAAAACTTGACGAAGGCGTGGTTTTGTGCCATGCAGGTACGAGTCTAAAAGACGGCAAGCTCGTTACGAGCGGTGGTAGAGTTCTCGGCGTTTGCGTGCGTGGCGAGAACATCGACGAAGCGAGAAAGAAAGCGTACGAGAATGCAGAAAAAATTTCCTTTGAAGGTATGTATTACCGCAAGGATATCGGTATCAAATACCGCGACGTAGTAAAAGAATAAGCAAACGCTCGAGTTTGAAAATTTAAGAAAATAATTTCAAGGATTAAAGATATGATTTACAGAATTTTCGTAGAAAAGAAAGACAACGTACAGGCAAGAAAAGAGCAGGCGGACGTAAAGACCTTGCTCAAAATCGACGCGGAAGAGTTTAGGCTCATTTTACGTTACGACGTAGAAGGCGTTACGGAAACGGAATTACAAGCCGCTCTCGGCACGGTATTCTCCGAACCGCCCGTTGATAACGTATATTTGGAAAACGTCGACCTTACCGGCTACAAGGCGTTTGCCGTTAGTTATTTAACAGGTCAATACGACCAACGCGCAGACAGCGCGGCGCAATGCGTTCAGCTCTTGACGAGAAAGGCTCGTCCCGAAGTCAAGTGCGCGCGTATTTATGCAATGAAAGGGGTAACGGACGCAGAACTCGAAGCGATTAAAAAGCACGTTATCAACCCCGTTGAAAGTGAAGAAGTCGGCTTTGAAAAACCCGAAACCTTAATCACGGAAAAGGTCCGTGGCGCAAAGGTTCAAGAAGTCGCAGGTTTTATTGAAAAAACGGACGAAGAAATCGCGGAATACCATAAAGCAACCGGCTTTGCAATGAGTATTGCAGACCTTGTTTTCGTACGCGACTATTTCAAAACGGAAAACCGTAACCCGACGGAAACTGAACTCAAGGTTATTGATACGTACTGGTCCGACCATTGTCGTCATACGACGTTCTCGACCGAGCTTAAAGAAGTTAAAATTACTTCCGAAAATAAATCGGTAGAAAAAGCATATCATCTCTACGAAGAATTATACGCAGAGCTTAACGGTCATCGCCCTGATAAATACCCCTGTCTTATGGACTTGGCAACGATTGCGGCGAAGAAACTTAAAAAGGACGGCAAGCTCGATAATCTCGATATCTCCGACGAAATCAACGCTTGTTCTATTTGCATCGACGCGGAAATCGACGGAAAAACTGAAAAATATCTCGTAATGTTCAAGAACGAAACGCACAACCACCCGACCGAAATCGAACCGTTTGGTGGCGCGGCTACCTGTCTTGGCGGCGCAATCCGCGATCCCTTGAGCGGTAGAACGTACGTATATCAAGCGATGCGTGTAACGGGTGCGGCTGATCCCAGAGAAAGCCTCAAAGATACCATGAAGGGTAAATTGCCTCAACGCGTAATTACCCAACGCGCGACGGCAGGTTTCTCCTCGTAC
>JAZQZK010000120.1:0-3169 GCA_045634025.1 Candidatus Scatosoma sp. | reverse complement strand
TATATTTGCTTTGACAAAGTCAATACCAATATATTCCTTAAAATACCAAGTCATGCTTTGGTTTCCGTCAAGATAACCGACAACTTTACTATCATAGACTTCAAGAGTATCGTAGTAAAGATTACTAGCAAGAGTAGTTCTTTTCCTTTGTTCTGCAGGAATAGAGATTTTTTTGATTAAGTTTTCCATATAAAAGATTCTCCTTAAAATAAAAAGTGCGCCAACCGAAGTTAACGCACAAAACGCAGACTCCGATCGTCGCTCAACAAACCTTATGTGAAATGGGTTTAGCACTTACATAAATAGAATCTGCATTTATCAAATTCAAAAATGTAAGTGTGACCAAAAAGAGCATAATTATCCCCTTAAAAGACAAATAGACCCAATTTCACACATATTTAGTTTGTTGAGCATGCCTAGTATAGCACCTTTTAAGATCTTTGTCAAGTATTTTTTGCATACAAAAAACTCGACTTATGAAAAAGTCGAGTTTTTATTATTCCATCTAAGTTCTTTGTCAGACACCACTTTCGTTTCTATTAGTGCTTAAAATGTCTATCGCCTACGAAAATCATAGCAATACCTGCTTCGTCACAAGCGTCGATAGAGAGTTGGTCACGGATACTTCCGCCCGGTTGGATAATCGCCGTAATGCCTGCTTTTACACATTCTTCTACGCAGTCAGGGAACGGGAAGAACGCGTCGGATGCCATAACCGAGCCCTTTGCTTCGTCGCCTGCGTGCTCGATTGCTTGTTGCGCTGCCCAGATACGGTTGGTTTGTCCCATACCGATACCCGTCGTTCTGTCCGCTTTACCGATAACGATTGCGTTAGATTTTGTGTGCTTAACAACCTTCCAGTTGAAGAGCATTGCTTGCATTTCAGCTTCCGTCGGCGCGCGCTTGGTTACCACTTTCACGTTCTCTTCAGCAAAGAGCGTGTTGTCGTAGTCTTGAACCAAAAGTCCGCCGTAAACTTTCTTCATATCGTACGCGGAGCTTTCGCGTTTTGCGCGGATGTCGGGGAGTTCCAAAAGACGGATATTTTTCTTTGCCTTAAGGATTTCAAGAGCTTCTTCCGTGTAGCTTTCCGCGATAACGATTTCAATGAAAATCTTGTTGATTTCGTTTGCCGTTTGCGCGTCAACTTGACCGTTGATAGCAAGGATTCCGCCGAACACGGATACGGGGTCGCTTTCGTAAGCTTTTACGTACGCTTCGTAAATGTTTGCGCCCGTACCTACACCGCAAGGGTTAGCGTGCTTACAAGCAACAACGCAGGGTTCTTCGAATTCTTTCACAAGCTCAAGCGCGCCGTTCGCGTCGTTGATGTTGTTATAGGAAAGTTCTTTGCCCCAAAGTTGTTTTGCCTTGGAAAGCGAGCCTGCGCGGATAAATTCTTCGCTATAATACGCCGCGCTTTGATGGGGGTTTTCGCCGTAACGCATTTCTTGCGTTTTTTCGTAAGCGAAGGTCACGCTATCGGGATAGCGGATACCGAGTTGTTCTGCTAAATAGTTAGAAATCATACTATCGTAAACCGCGGTATGCGCGAATACTTTGTATTGTAAATATTTCTTGGTTTCGAGCGTTACGCCACCGTTTTCGAGTTCGGAAAGCACCTTTTCATAGTCTTTAGGATCAACGACAACGGCTACCTCTTGATAGTTCTTTGCCGCCGCGCGGATCATGGTAGGTCCGCCGATGTCGATATTTTCTACTGCGTCTTCAAACGCTACGCCGGGCTTGGAGATGGTAGCCTTGAAGGGATACAAGTTAACCGCAACGACGTCAATGGTGTTAATATCGAGCTTTGCAAGTTGTTCCATGTGTTCGGGGTTGGAGCGCATAGCAAGCAAGCCTGCGTGCACGACGGGATGCAAGGTTTTTACGCGTCCGTCAAGACATTCGGGGAAGCCCGTGAGTTCGCTAATACCGATTACGGGAAGTCCTGCTTCTTTGAGCGTTTTTGCCGTACCGCCCGTAGAGATGATTTCAAATCCACAACCGATTAAGCGGTTACAAAACTCTACGATACCCGTTTTATCGGAAACGCTGACTAATGCTCTTTTTTTCATAATATATTACCTCTTTTAATAAATTTTTCGTTATTTAAGCCGTTTAATTTGCCTATTTTTGGCAATACTAGCGGTATGATACTTCTTTATATCGTTTTAATCGTTTACGTACTCGCAATCAATTTCTACTCGTTTTTATACGTCTTCGCGCTCCAAAAAGCCGAAAAGGAAACGCCTTCCGCTCCCACTCCCCCTGCCGAAGATAAGCTAGAAAAAGCCGAGCAACTTTCTATTTCAGACGTCGACCAAGACAACGTCAATCTAAAAAATGAGAAGAAAGCCGAAAGGGAACGCCAAAAATCTCAAAAGCCGAGCATCTTCAAAAGCTTTGCAAGTAAGCCGATAAAAGGAATCGACTGGAAACTCCTGCTTTGCGGGGCTTTGGGCGGAGCAATCACCATCTACGTTTGTATGTTCATCTTCAAATACAAACTCAACAATCTACTTTTAATGCTCGTTATGCCTATTTTCGCGGCGGTGAACGGATATTTGTGGTTCATGCTTTTCAGTTCAGGATTTTTCATGAGAGCGTGAAATCCGTTTTTTGAGAAGTTTTCGCTAATCGCGATCACGCGAAAAAAGCCGTATGGCATACACGTAAATACGCATATACGCGCAACTGCGCATATTACGTGCAACCATTGTAACACATTTTTCAAAAAGTTGCAATCGTATGAAGGGGATTTTTCCCCTTCTTTTCGTCTGTTTTTATGAAAAATGGAAATTTTCAAAATTTTCTAACTTTTTTTGGAAAATGGCGTAAAACTATTTGACAATTTATTTTTTTAATGCTATTATATACAAGCGTTGTTTGGTACGGCGTCAAGCGCGATGAAATGCGGGTGTAGTTCAATGGTAGAATTCCAGCCTTCCAAGCTGGCCGCGTGGGTCCGATTCCCATCACCCGCTCCATTAAAAAGCGGGCGTAAGACGCGATGAGGGTTTTGCCGTTACGCGCCTGTAGCTCAGTTGGATAGAGCAACGGCCTTCTAAGCCGTGTGTCAGGAGTTCGAATCTCTTCAGGCGCACCAAATTCATGGCGGGCATAGCTCAGTTGGTTAGAGCGCCAGATTGTGGCCCTGGAGGTCGTG
>JAZQZK010000119.1:0-9114 GCA_045634025.1 Candidatus Scatosoma sp. | reverse complement strand
GAACGCTGAAGCGGGGGTACCGCAGAGTTTGTCGATTTGAGTATCGTCTTCAGTGGATACGTCCACGATATTGCCTTTGAAGATACCGTCAACGCCGTTGAGCGCAACGTAGACCTTCAAGCCTTGTTTTTGGGCTTGGCGAATAACACCGGAAGCGGAAGAGTTGATAACCGAAGTCGGACCGCCGCACTGCGCGTAAAGCAGGGCTTTTTCTAACATAATTTCTTCTCCTTATTAACGAAGTAACGGGCGACGAAAATCGTCGTCCGTTAGTGTTGTTCGTGTAATTTTAGTTTAATACGTGGGGGCTTTCAAACGCAGCTTCGCCACGGTCTTCAGGGAAGAGCGTGCCTGCGGGGATTACCGGCAACATTAAGGGGTTGACGAATGCGTTGGACGTGAGCGCGGAAACTGCGTTACGAAGGTAAGGATAAACGATTTCCGTCGTGGAAATTGCAAGAATTTGCTTATCTTCGTCCGTGATAACGTCTTCTGCTTCGAAGATACCAACAAGGCGAACCTTTAAGTTGAAGGGCTTGGGTTCGGTTTCGGTTGCTTCAACCTTAACTTCAAGGGAAACGAAATAGAGTTTGTCGTTTTCTTGAACGCGTCTGATGGTGCGGGAGAATTGAGGTTTAATCTCAAACTTCGTGTTAGGCGCCATTTGAACGCGGTTGATGGTGTAGGTGAGTTCTTCAGCGGTGATGCCTCTTAATGCGTATTTCATAATATACCTCTTTTTATATCATTTTCCTTTATTATACCGCATGAAAAGAACTTTGTCAAGCCAAAAAGTCAACTTTGCCCCTATCGAAACGATTTTTTAAGGTTATTTATCTATAAACCGTATTTTCACTTTCTAAACAATTTTATTTACGTTTTTTTAGTTTTCTTAGTTTTTTTGTTTTTTCTGGTTTTTGGAAAATTCGCAACCGCAAAAATCTTGGCGGTATAACCCGTATTCTTCGGAAAGTTCTACCGAGCGGAGATATCCGCTACGTTTTTTGAAGTCGGACACGAGATAATTCACGCCGTATTCCTTGCCTACGCGGACGCCGATTTCGTTAAGCCATTCCGCGTTCTTGTACGGGCTTAACGACAACGTCGTGCAGAACCAAGAAATGCCAAGTTCTTTGGCGATGCGGGCGGTTTCACGAAGACGAAGTTCGTAGCAAAGATAGCAACGTTTTCCACGTTCAGGCTCTTCTTCAAGACCTTTTGACATTTCAGTAAACGCTTGTTTATCGTGCTTGCAATCGATAAGTTTTCCGCTATCCGTCAGTTCTAAAAAGCGGATCTGTTCGGCTTTTCGTTTCTCGTACTCGTCTTCGTCGTCGATGTTCGGGTTGTAATAAAGCACGGAAATTTCAAACTTATCCTTGAGCCGTTCAAGGCAGGTGGACGAACAGGGCGCGCAACAGCTATGCAGTAAAATGGGCGTACCTGTGTCGAGTTCATTAAGTATTTCCGTCATTTTTTTATCGTAATTTTCTTTCATAGTTCTATTATAACTTTTTATTTTAGATTTGTCAAGCTTACAAAGCAAATCACTTGACAAATCCGCAAAATAGGCGTATGATTTTATGCAAGGAGTGTGCGTATGAAACTTTTAATCCCTACGGCGTCGGGCTTGG
This sequence comes from Candidatus Scatosoma sp., assembly GCA_045634025.1. Lineage (GTDB taxonomy): Bacteria > Bacillota > Clostridia > Christensenellales > Borkfalkiaceae > Scatosoma. Next base: position 7,480 of record JAZQZK010000119.1, on the reverse strand, counting down.
AACAGACGGTCAAACGTCAACTTTTCAAGCTTGGATATGAAAAAGCGCCTGCGTTCAACGGCAGAATCGAAATCGACGACTGCGATTGGTCGGACGTTGCAAAACTCAATATCCGTTTACGCTCGGGCGAACGCGTACTTATTAAACTTACGGAATTTGAAGCCAAGACCTTTGACGAGTTATTCGACGGTATCTACGCTATCGAATGGGAAAACTGGCTGAAGACGGACTCCAAAATCTTAATGGACGGCAAGAGCGTACAAAGCGCGCTTGGCGCAATCAAGGTTACGGGCGGAGTTGCAAAAAAGGCGATTATACGCCGTCTTTCCGACAAGCAACGGGCAAACCGTCAAACCTTTTCGGAAACGGGCGCAAGGAGTATCGTGGGCGTATCCTTATACAAGGACGTTGCGACGATTACTTTGGACACTTCGGGCGACGGACTGCATAAACGCGGTTACCGTACCCTTTCCTACACCGCGCCACTTAAAGAAACCTTCGCCGCCGCGCTTATCGACAACACTTTCTATACGAGCGAAAATGCCGAAGATAAAATTTTCGCCGACCTTTTTTGCGGTAGCGGTACGCTCCCTATCGAAGCCGCGCTTAAAGCGCTTAATATTTCGCCGAATTTAGAGCGGAAATTTGATTTTGAGAACTGGAAACTCACAAACGAGAAAGTCGTTAAGCTTGCCCGCGAACAAGCAAAGGCCGAAGAACGCAGGGATAGAAAACTCAAAATTTACGGCTCGGACATTAACCCGAAAGCTATCTCGATTGCGAAATACCACGCAAAGCAGGCAGGCGTGTACGAGTATATTGACTTTTCTATCGCCGATATGCGGAAGTTTAGAAGCGAAGAAAAGTACGGCGTGCTACTCTCTAATCCCCCTTACGGCGAACGGCTTGAAGATGAGAAATCGGCGCAAAATTTGATGAAGGATTTTGGCAAAGTCTATCGTTCCCTACCCGACTGGAGCGCGTATATCTTAACTTCCTTGCCTGAATTTGAAAGGTATTTTGGCAAGCGCGCGGATAAGAAGAAAAAACTGTTCAACGCAAACCTGCCCTGTGGATTTTATTCCTATCTTGGCAAATACCAAAAATAATTATATAAAAAATCACACCGTCGAGTTACCATCGGCGGTGTTTTTGTTTAGTGTTTGGTTTGATGTTTTTCGCTTAATTTAATCTTGGGCAAGCTCCATTTGTATTTGGTCGCAAGCAAACGAAGAAGGACGATAATCATCATACCCACAAGGCTTGGAATTAGCGTGTTTGCGCTAAAGCATCTTATAAGATAATAAATCCCTGCGCCTGAAATAGACGCGATCGCGTAAACGTGTTTTTTGAATATGTAAGGTGGGGTTTCCGTTAAAATATCGCGGAGAACACCGCCGCCACAGCCCGTTAAAACGCCGAGCGTGATTGCTAAAACCGCGTTGTTTGAAAGCGCGGAAGAGAACGCTATCTCCGTACCTGCTACCGAGAAAGCCGCTAAACCGATCGCATCGAACGTGTTGTTAATATGTTCTATTTTGCCACGGAATTCATCGAATTTTTTACGGTGCATATACGCGATAACAAACACCGCGACCGACGTGATTACGGCGATTGCGATAACGTACAGTCTTGAAAAGACTGCAGGCGGAGTCGCGCCTATTAACATATCTCTCGTGATACCGCCGCCAACCGCCGTTAAGCAACCGATGACGAGTACGCCGAAGATATCAAATCTTGCTTTGATCGCCACGAACGCGCCAGAAACGGCAAAGGATATCGTGCCTATAATTTCGAGCGCTAGCAATATAATTTCGGTTATTTCCATTTTTTAATCACCTTGTTTTGATCGGGAACTGTCCCCTTTTTATTATTTTATGTGATTTGTTATACGACTGTGTCCGTAAAGCGTAAAATTGCGTCCACAATTCTGCCAAGCCACGTGCGTTTGGTGTTTTCTTCCGTGCGGATTTCCGAGATTTCAAAGGTTTCTTCGCAGTCCTTACGAACAGCTTTGACCGCGTCTTTGTCCGTGAAATACACCGCGTTTTCAAAATGCAAATACAAACTTCTATAATCGAAGTTGATTGAGCCTACGACCGCGCATTCGTCGTCCGCTACGATACTTTTAGAATGAATAAACCCGGGCGTATATTCGTAGATTTTTACGCCGTGACGCATGAGTACGCCGTAGTTCGCTCTCGTCATTCTGAACACGAGTTTCTTATCGGGGATTGCAGGCGTTACGATTCTTACGTCCACCCCACGCATTGCCGCATTGCAAAGCGCAACGCGTAAAGTGTCAGGTAAAATCAGGTACGGCGTGAAGATATACACGTACTTGCTTGCTCTGTTGATAATATCAAGGTACACGAACTCCCCATCGCTCTTTTGATCAAGCGGGGAATCGTCGAAGGGTTGCACGAAATAGTTCTTTCTGCCTGCGTGGTTTTCGTCGGACAAACGTTGCTTTTCTTGGATTTGGTTTTTAGAGTCTTCCACTTCCCCTAAAAGCTCGGATAAGTCCACTTTCTTTTCGGCGTTGAAGGCGTTCCAAAGATCGAAGAACATAACGGTAAAGGTTTGCGCCGCCGCGCCCGTGACCTTTACGCCTGAATCCTTCCAGTCGCCAAAGCGGATAAGTTCGCCGATATATTCGTCGGCAACGTTGAGTCCGCCCGTAAACGCTACGTTATTGTCGACAACGAAGAGTTTTCTATGGTCGCGGTTGTTTTGTCGCATTGCGAATACGGGGATAACGTGATTGAACGCCATACATTTAATATTCGGGCTCAACGCTTCCATATATAATTCATAGTCGTGCGGAAGGTGTAATATACTGCCAAAATCATCGTAGATGATATATATCTTCACGCCTTCCTGCGCCTTTCTAAGCAAGACTTCGCGCAAACAGTCCCACATCTTACCACCTGCGAGAATGAAGTATTCCATTAAAATAAAATGCTTGGCTTCTTCCGCCGCCTTGAGCATGGACTCAAACAACTCCCTGCCCGTCGGGTAATACTCGATTTCGCCGTCCGTGAACGCGGGGTAGTTCGCTTCGTTTAGAAGGTACTTGCTCACCGCCGTCGAACGCCCTCCCCCTTTGATTTGTTCTTCCGTTTCTTTGGACGCAAAATGGTATTTCGCGTTCTCAACCTTTGCGGTCTCGTACTTGCGTTTCATAATAACAGTCGGTCTGCCTTCGCCGTAGAGCAAGAATAAGCTCATGCCGATAATCGGTACGACGAGAATCATCACGATCCATTTGGCTTTCGCGGACGAGTCACTATCCGGCCTATTCAATAAATATAACACGAACACCGCCGCAAAACTATACATTATCGTACGCGCGAGCGCGCTCGCCTGGTGCTCCATTACGAACAGAAATATCAGCGACGCCGATAACTGCGCGAATGCTAAAAAGGCGCAGGTGAAGAATCTATTATACATGAACTTCATGTATTTTCTACCCTTTCGCGCATAATGATTTAATTCTTTTATCCGCTTTTCAGTCATTTTCCTTGCCATCAAAAACGCGCCTCCTTATCCGTACTTTCTTCGTTTATTTTAGCAATTTTCTTGCTTTTTGTCAACCCCTTATCTATCCGTTTTTTGCAATGTGACTAAATTTTCATGTTTTTTTCAATTTCTTCAAAAAATTTTTTATTTTTTTTCTTCAAAACTATTGACAAATTCTTTTTTTTGTATTATACTATAATCACTTAATAAAACTTAATCCTATTAAGAAAACAATTTGATGAGGTATAATTATGAAGAAATTTGTTTGTAAAGTATGCGGATACGTACACGTAGGCGAAACGGCGCCTGAAGCTTGCCCCAAGTGCAAGAAGACGGGTGTTTTTGAAGAAGTTAATCCTTTGAAGGGTACTCAAACGGAAGCAAACCTTCAAACGGCGTTTGCTGGTGAATCGCAAGCAAGAAACAAGTACACCTATTTCGCAAGCAAGGCAAAGAAAGAAGGCTTTGTTCAAATCGCGAATATTTTTGAAGAAACGGCTAAGAACGAACAGGAACACGCTAAGTTGTGGTTCAAGATTTTGCACGGTGGCGCAGTTCCTTCGACGGTTGAAAACTTACTTGCAGCAGCTGAAGGCGAAAACTATGAATGGACGGATATGTACGCAGGTTTCGCTAAGACCGCAAGAGAAGAAGGCTTCAACGAAATCGCTGATCTTTTCGACGGCGTTGCTGCTATTGAAAAGGAACACGAAGCAAGATATATGAAACTTCTTGAAAACGTAAAAGGCGGTTTGGTATTCTCCAAAGAAGGCGACGCTGTATGGCAATGTACGAACTGCGGTCATATCGTAGTTGGTAAGCAAGCTCCTGAAGTATGCCCCGTTTGCGCGCATCCTCAAGCATATTTCCAAGTAAAGGCTGAAAATTATTAATTCGCCCTATATTTTGGACAAACTTTAATTTGTAATATTATTATTTTTCAATTTTATAAACTCCTTTGTACTAGGAATACGGCGACGGAAAACTCCGTCGCCGTATTTACTTTCGCTTAATTAAGCAAACGCAAGTATGCCTTACGCCTCGCGGTCGGTGAATCGTAACGCGCCACCCGTAACGAAAGGCGATACGATGAGCCAGATTGCCGAAAGCGCGATAAGCGAATATACGATAATCGAGCCCGTTGCGCGCGCGCCGTTAAACGCCATCGAAACAAGGTTGACGTTGAAAAGGCCGAAAAGTCCCCAGTTCACTGCGCCGACGATTACCAAAATATAAGCAATAAGATTTGTAATTCTCATAACCGTTCCTCCTAACTTCAGTATGCGCCAAGTAAAAAGAAGTATGCAAAACTTTTCAAAATCGTAAAAAATCCCCGAAATTCTTATAAAGCCCGTCTTTTGATTTGTCAAAACCTTAAATTTATGCTATAATTTTATCAATCAACCATAAAAAACAAAAAAACTTTACTTTCGTAAGGACGGTGATGTTTTGAAACATCTTTTAGCTTTCTTCAAAAAATATAAATGGCAAAGCATTTTAGCCCCCCTTTTCAAAATGCTTGAGTCCACTTTTGATTTGCTCGTACCACTCGTCGTTGCCGATATAATCGACGTCGGCATCGCAAGCGGTGACACGGGCTATATACTCGCGCGCTTTGGCATACTTATCGCTATGGCGGTTTTGGGGCTAATCTGTAGCTTTACCGCGCAGTTCTTCTCCGCGCAAGCGGCAAGCGGGACTTCCGCAGGGCTTCGTAAAAAATTACTTGAACGCGTGCAAAGTTTGAGTTTTTCCGACCTTGACGGCGTTGGTACGTCCACACTCATTACGCGTATGACTTCGGACGTCAACCAAGTCCAAAGCGGTGTCAATATGTTCTTAAGGCTTTTCCTGCGTAGTCCGTTCATCGTGTTTGGCGCGATGATTATGGCGTTCTCTATCAACACGCAGGTGGCGTTGACGTTCGCTATCGTTATCCCCGTGCTTTTTATTATCGTGTTCGGGATTATGCGACTCACTAACCCGCTTTATAAACGTTTACAAAAACAGGTGGATAAAACGACGGTCACGACTCGTGAAAACCTTTCGGGCGTAAGAGTCGTTCGGGCGTTTGGTAAGGAACAAGAAGAAACGGCGAGGTTTGAAACGGAAAGCCAAAGCCTTACGAGCACGCAAATCCGAGTCGGGAATTTAAGCGCGCTCACTAACCCCCTTACCTACGTCGTAATCAATCTCGGTATCGTTGGGATTTTATGGCTCGGCGCGAAACGAGTGGATGGTGGCGTACTGCTTTCGGGCGACGTTATCGCGCTCGTCAATTACCTTTCGCAAGTACTTATCGAGCTTGTAAAGCTTGCCAACCTTATCGTTTTACTCGGTAAATCGGTTATTAGTATGAATAGAATCGGTCAGGTTTTGGATATTACTCCGTCCATGACTTACGGGGAAAAGAATCAACTCCCCGACACCGACGAAGCAATCGCTTTTGATAACGTTTCCTTGCGATACAACGAAAACGCGGACAACGCGCTTGATAAAATTTCCTTCACAATCAAACGCGGTCAAACGGTTGGGATCATCGGCGGTACGGGTAGCGGTAAATCTTCGCTCGTTGGGCTTTTTGCGAGATTTTACGATGCAACCGAGGGGCAGGTACGAGTTTTCAACGAGCCTATCCAAGTTTGGAGCAAGGAATTTTTGACTAAAAATATCGCCGTCGTCTTACAACGCGCGCAACTTTTTGCAGGAACGATTCGTTCAAATCTTACCGTTGGGAATACAAACGCAACCGACGAAGAGATATGGAACGCGCTCCGTTTGGCGCAGGCGGAAGAGTTTGTGAAAAACTTACCCGAAGGGCTTGACGCGCCCGTTGCGCAAGGCGGAAGAAATCTTTCGGGCGGGCAAAAACAACGGCTTACCATTGCAAGAGCGTTGCTCGTCAATCCCGAAATCTTGATTTTGGACGATAGCTCGTCCGCGCTCGACTATGCGACCGACTCCGCGCTTAGAAAAGCGTTGCGGGAGTTATCTAAAGATAAAACGGTTATTATCGTCAGTCAGCGCACGTCGTCTATCGCGCACGCCGATTTAATTTTAACCCTTGAAGACGGTAATTTGGTGGGGGCAGGTACGCATTCAACGTTGTTAGAGTCCTGTCCAACCTATCAAGAAATCCATGAGAGCATGACTGCAAAGGGGGACAAATAATGAATAAGACGTCAACCTTAAAACGCGTGCTTTCCTACGTAAAACCCTATAAGGGCTACGTGATTGTGAGTTTCCTTTGCGCGCTCATAACCGCAGGCGCAGGATTGCTTATCCCGATTTTCTGCGGAAAGGCGATTGATTATATGTTAGGCGCGGGGCAGGTACGCTTTGAAGAAGTTTTCCGCTACGCTTTATACGTTGCAATCACGGCGGTTGTTATCGCGCTTGCGCAACAACTTTTGAGTTTTTGTAATAATAAAATCACATACTCCGTTTCTCGTGATTTGAGAAACGCGACTTCCAAAAAACTCCACACCCTCCCCCTTTCCTATCTCGACACACACCCGTCAGGAGATATTTTGAGCCGTATTTTGACAGACGCTGACGCAGTATCGGACGGGTTGCTTATGGGCTTTTCCCAGCTTTTCACAGGCGTTATAACCATTATCGGCACGCTTGCCATTATGCTCTATTATAACCTTGCGATTACGCTTATCGTGGTCGTACTCACTCCACTTTCGCTTTTCGTTGCATCCTTTATCGCAAAACGTACGCACCATTATTTCACTTCGCAAGCGAGCGCGCGCGGAAAGACCACCGCGCTTATAAACGAGCTTGTAGACGGACAAAAAGTCGTGCAGGCATACGGCAACGAAGCGCAAACGATGAAAAATTTTGACAGCTTAAACGACGAACTTGAAAAGGCGTCTTTGAAAGCGACCTTCTTCTCAAGCTTGACAAACCCTAGCACTCGTCTTGTTAATAATATCGTGTACGCAGGCGTATG
>JAZQZK010000118.1:0-14024 GCA_045634025.1 Candidatus Scatosoma sp. | reverse complement strand
AATTGACCGAAGCGCACAGAGTTTGCAAGAGCTGCGGTTTCTATGACGGCAAAGAAGTAGTTGCTCAAAAAGAAGAAAAAGCAAACTAATTATAGCTAAAATTCGTCCAAACAGGGCGGTCGCTTATGCGTCCGCCTTTTTGTCGTACTTTCCTTTTTTATTTTTAAGATTATTTGTTGGCAGTTACGACTTGACATTTTTCCGTAGCCGTGCTATAATAATTGCAGGCTATTGAGGTGATTATGAAAGAAAAGTATTCGATAACAGGCATGACTTGTTCCGCCTGCTCATCAGGAATAGAGAAAGCGGTATTCAAAATGGACGGGGTGCTTTCCGCGCAGGTTTCTCTAATGGGCGAGTGTATGACGGTGGAGTTTGACGAAAGCAAGCTCCAAGCCCACGAGATTATTGAAAAGGTAACTTCGCTCGGCTACGGCGCGAAGGCTTTCGAAGAAAATAATTTTAAGGAAAAGCAATTAGAAACGGACAAGCTTAAAAAACGTTTCTTGCTTTCTATTATTTTCCTAATCCCTTTAATGTATTTATCTATGGGCGGAATGATAGGTCTTCCCCAGCCTGACTTACTTTTGAACTATATTTTACAAGCGGTACTTTCCGCGTTCTTAATCGCCGTTAATTTCAAGTTTTTTACCGTTGGGGTAAGGGCGGTTTTGAACGGCGCGCCGAATATGGACACACTCGTTGCGCTTGGCTCGGCGGTTTCCTATCTGTATAGCGCGGTGTTAACCGTTCTTGCGTTTTTTGGACACGGAAATCATCACGGCGCGCACTTATTTTTTGAGTCTGCGGGCATGATTTTAGCGCTCGTTACGCTCGGTAAATGGTTGGAAGAAAAATCCAAAAGAAAAACGGGCGAAGAGATTGAAAAACTCATTAAATTAATGCCGAATACCGTTACGTTATCAACGCCAAACGGCGAAAAAACGATTGCGTTTTCGGAGATTTCCACAGGCGATACGCTTATCGTCAAACAGGGCGATTATATCCCCGTGGACGGGAAAGTCGTGGACGGCTACGCCTTTATCGACCGTTCCGCTATCACGGGAGAAAGTTTGCCGATAGAAGTTCAAGTTGGCGATTACGTGACTGGCGCGGATATCGTAAAAAGCGGATATTTGAAGGTTGTGGCGGAAAAAGTCGGCGCGCAAACGACTTTGTCGCAAATAATTAAAATGGTAAAATCGGCAGGCGCAAGCAAAGCCCCCATTCAAAAACTTGCGGATAAAATTGCAGGGATTTTCGTGCCTGTCGTGACGGGTATTGCCGTATTAACTTTTATTCTTTGGTTGGTTATCACGGGTGATATATCACAATCGGCAAATTATGCAATCAGCGTCTTGGTAATTTCCTGTCCTTGTTCGCTTGGGCTGGCAACCCCCGTTGCGGTTATGGCGGCCACGGGAAAGGGAATGTCGCTTGGCGTTTTATTCAAGGACGCCGAAGCCTTACAAAAAGCCAAGCACGTAAACTTCGTGTTGCTTGACAAGACTGCTACGCTTACGGTTGGTCAACCCAAAGTAACTGATTTTGAAGGTGTGCAGGACGACGAAGTAAAGGCTTTGAAAATCGCTTACGCTATCGAGCAAAAATCCAACCACCCGATTGCGGAATGCGTCAAGGAATACGCTCTGTCAAAAATCCAAAATCCTAAAATGGACTTGGAGGAATACGCCTACGAAATGGGGAAAGGCGCAACGGCTACGCTTGAAGGAAAACGCTTTTATTTAGGCAATAGAAAGCTTTTAGGCGAGAGTTTGCAAGCGGTTGCTTATGAGTATGAGAAGAAGTATTCCAAAGACGGAAAAACAGTCGTTTTCTTGGCTAAAGAAGAAAGTCTTCTTGCCGTGTTTGCGATTGCGGATACCTTAAAAGAGAGTAGCTTTGAAGCGGTTTCGGCGTTGAAGGCGCGTGGCGTTACGACGGAAATGCTTACGGGTGATATTCAAAACGTAGCCAAGGCGATTTCCGAAAAGGTTGGGATTGATAACTATTTCGCGGAAGCCATGCCCGAAGATAAGGCAAAGCGTGTAACCGATTTGCGGACGGAAGGAAAGTTCGTTGCGATGGTTGGGGACGGCATTAACGACAGCCCTGCTTTGAAAACGGCAGACGTTGGCGTGGCGATGGGTACGGGTACGGATATAGCCATTGAAAGCGCGGACGTGGTGCTTGTTGGAGGGGATTTACGTTCGGTTTCCGTTATGATTGATTTGAGTAAGGAAACGGTCAAAAATATCAAACAAAACCTGTTTTGGGCGTTCTTTTATAACTGTGTGGCGATCCCGATTGCAGGTGGCGCGTTTGCTTGGCTTGGATTACGCTTAAATCCCATGATCGCGGCAGCATGTATGAGTTTAAGCTCGCTTTTCGTGGTCACGAACGCTTTAAGGCTTACAAGATTTAAGCCACAAATAACCGAGAAAAAAATAGAAAAGGAGAATACTTCAATGAATAAGACTTTGAAGATTGAAGGAATGATGTGTCAACATTGCGTAGCGCGCGTTACGAAGGCGCTTCAAGGCGTTGATGGGGTGGAAGAAGTTGAAGTCAATCTCAAAAAGAAAACAGCTGTCGTAAGCTCGCAAGGAGAGATTTCTAACGAGTTGTTGGAGAAGGCAGTCGTTGATGCAGGATACGAAGTAAAGAAGATTTCGTAAAGAGAAATTTTTCGTTTCGGTTTAGGATATAAATTAGAAATGACAGAATAAATTCTTTAACGACAAAAACAGTCAAAATTAGAAAGTAGTAATACGTTATCATATTCCCAACAAAACATATTGGAGGGAATGAATATGACGGAAATGTTACTACTTGATAAACGCACGCAAAACCTAATCGAGGATTACGTACCACGGGGCGATATCCTTGAAGGGATTGTGTGCTTTTTCTCTGTTTTTGCCGATTATACACGAGTGAAGATTTTATCCGCGCTTGCAATTAGCGAACTTTGCGTCACTGATTTATCAAGGATTTTAGACATCAATCAAACGACTGTTTCGCATCAGCTTCGATTTTTGAAGAGCGCGGGGATATTTAAAAGCTTTCGTCAAGGAAAAATTATCTTTTATAGTCTTATAGACGACTCGATAAACGATATGATTTTGAAAGGAATTGAATTTTTAGGCTGTTAAAACACAAAAATATTCTTTGTTTTTCTTGCAAAAATTTCTCGTTTAGTATATAATATTAGTTGGTGGAGTGGACGATATGGGACAAGTACAAGAGAAACTGAAATTATTACCCGATTCTCCCGGCGTATATATTATGCTCGATAAGGACGGTGTCGTGATATACGTGGGGAAAGCTCGCGTTTTGAAGAACCGCGTAAGGCAGTATTTTCATGGCAGTCAGAAGAGCGAGAAAGTCGCTTCAATGGTTGCGCATATCGACGATTTTTACTATATCATCACCAAGACGGAAATTGACGCGCTCGCGCTTGAAAATAATCTTATTAAGAAATACAAGCCAAAGTACAATATTCTTCTAAAAGACGATAAGACCTATCCGTATATCAAAGCGCATACGAAAGAAGAGTTTCCGCATTTCTCGATCACGAGAAAGATTAAAAAGGACGGAAAATATTTCGGGCCGTTTATGGGTGGGATTCGTTGTAAGGATATTTTAGAAGTGCTTTCGTCGGTGTATTGCGTTCGGCTTTGTCAGACGTCGATTAGTGAAAAGGCGAAACGGCCTTGTCTTGACTATCACTTAAAGCGTTGCCTTGCCCCTTGCGCGCACGCGTGCTCGAAGGAAGAATACGCCGTTCAGGTGAAAAAAGCGTTGTCGTTCTTGAACGGGAACTATGAAGAAGCGGAAGAGATCTTGAAAGAGAAGATGCTTCGATTTGCCGAGAATGAAGAGTTTGAGCTTGCAATGGAGTACAGAGAAAAACTGAATATGCTCTCAAAACTCAAACTTAAGAGAATTACGGCAATCAACAGGGCTTTGAATGCGGATATTATCGCTCTTAAAACCAACGCTTTGTATTCGGCGGTCAACGTCTTGATAACGAGAAGTGGAATTATGCAAGGGGGGAGCAATTACGCTCTTGAAGACGCGTCGCTTTTAGATAGCGATGCTTTGAGCGCGTTTATTATTCAATACTATTCCACACACGAACTCCCCGATGAGATTATTACCGAAGAGTACTGCGAGAAAGAACTGCTCGAAAAATATTTCCTTGATAAGTACGGGAAAAAGACGGAGATTATCTTTGCAAAGCAGGGCGTAAAGGCAGAACTTTACGATATGGCGAGTAAAAACGCTTCGGAGTATTTGACGAAGTCACTCGATAAGATTAAACATAAAGACGATATGACGAAAAACGCTTGCGAGCGGTTAAGGAATATTTTGGGTCTTAAAAACTACCCTAAGCGTATGGAGTGTTACGATATTTCTAACATTTCTGGCGTGGATAAGGTAGGTTCGATGGTCGTATTTATCGACGGCGAAGCGGATAAGACGAGTTATCGTCGGTTCAAAATTAAGACGGTGGAAGGCGCAAACGATTACGCGTCGCACCAAGAGATGATGAGAAGACGGCTTGCAAAGCTTGGTACGGACGAAGAAGAACGCTTTCCAAAACCCGATTTGATCGTCATTGACGGTGGGAAGGGGCAGCTTTCGGCGGTCAAGGAAATTTTTGACGAAGCGGGCGTGGAAGGGATTGATTTAATTTCTCTTGCCGAGCGAGACGAAGAAGTGTTCACTCTGTTTTCAAACGAGAGTATTCGGATTGATAAACGCGATCATTCCTTGAAAATGCTACAACGTATCCGCGACGAAGCGCATAGGTTTGCCATTACCTATTTTAGAAGTCTGCATTCCAAACGGAATTTGGCGTCCGTTTTAGATGAAATTGAAGGCGTTGGCAAGAAAAAACAAATGGCGCTTATGGAGAAGTTTGGTACGATAGATAAGATTATGGACGCAAGTTTAGAAGAGTTGTGTCAGGTCGAAGGAATCGGGGAAAGCCTTGCTGAAAAAATCCTGCGATATTTTAAGGAGAACTTATAAAGATGAAAAAATATAAAATGGTGATTTCCGATTTTGACGGAACGCTCTTTCGGTCAGACTATACGGTTTCCGAGAAATCGAAGGAGATAATCAAGCGATTTGTAGACGAGGGCGGTATTTTCGTCGTTTCGACTGGACGTTCACCGCAGGCTATTATCCCGATCGTAAGGGAGTTTGGATTGAAAGGCGTCGTATCTTGTTTTAACGGTGCAATGATAGTGGATGTTCAAACGGGGAAACCTGTTTTTGAACGTAGTCATACCGTTCAAGACACTATTGAGATTTGCAAAATTGCGGAAGAATTAGGCATTTATGCGATTGTCTTGGATCGCGAACAATATTATGCGAAAGAAACTAATCGTTATTTGGATTATTACAAGAAAGCAACCTTCATAGAGGTCGTGCTTTCCCATAAACCGCTTTCCGAGTTCGTTCAAGAGAAATCAATAGAGAGCGTGAAAGTAAACTGTATTGTTGAAAAAGAACAGCGAGAGCGACTTTTTTTGGAGATTGACGCTCGAACAAAAGGCAGATATTACATTACTTCCGGCTCGAAACATTTGGTGGAGATTTCTCCCAAAGGGTTTAATAAGGGTACTACTGTGAGCTTTTTGTCGGAGTATTACAAAGTGCCTCTTGAAAATATTATCGCGGTGGGCGATAGTTTAAACGATTTGCCTATGTTGGAAACGGCAGGGCTGGGGCTAGCAGTAAAGAACGCGGACGAAGTTTTAAAAAATACCGTAAAGGTCTATCCGTACACAAATGATGAAAACGCAGTTGCAAGGATTATCGAGCAGTATGCGTTGGAGGAGATTTAATGAGTGAAACAGTAACCGTTCAAATGAATTTAGCGGAGTTTGCAAAAGGCTTGAAATTAGAAATAGTCAATGAGGGCAGGAAATCCTTAGAGCTTTCAAGTATGAGCGTTGAAAGACCTGGCTTACAGCTCTCAGGGTTTTTCGATTATTTTGATACGCGCAGAATCTTAGTGTTTGGGCTTTCGGAGTATGAGTACCTGAAGACGTTTTCTTCTTCGGAGCGAAATGAAAAGCTTACACGTCTTTTCGAAAGCGGTGAAGTGCCTTGTATTATTTTAAGCCGTGACTTGCCTGCTATGGACGAGCTTTTATCGGCGGTTTCTAAGGTAAAATGCCCCGTGTTGCGAAGTTCAAAAATGACGACGGACCTTATGAGTGATTTGTATATTTATCTCAACCGCTTGCTTGCGCCGACAACGTCAGAACACGGCGTTTTAATGGAAGTGTTTGGTATGGGGATTTTGCTTGTTGGCGATAGCGGTGTAGGGAAAAGCGAGACCGCAATCGAGCTTATTAAGCGTGGGCATAGACTTGTTGCCGACGATAGCGTAATTATTAAGCAGATAGCAAACGAATTGTATGGCAGTTGTCCGGATAAAATTCGTTATTTTATGGAGCTTCGTGGAATCGGTATCATTAACGTTAAGAGTATGTACGGCTCGGGTTCGATTTTGAGCGAGAAGAAAATTGACCTCGTCATTCAAATGGAAGATTTGATTGTCGGTAAGCAGTATGACAGAATCGGCGATAAGGCGGAAACAGCAGAATATTTGGGCGTAAAAGTTCCAAAACATACCATTCCCGTTACGCCTGGTAGAAATTTGGCAATTGTAATCGAAGTAGCTGCTCGTAACCAGCGTTTGAAGAGTATGGGGTACGACGCTTCGCAGGAATTGATTGAGCAAAGCTTGGGCTTTACAAAATAGTTGAAAGTATTACACAGCGGAGGAAAAAATGAAGACAACAGAATATGAAATTTTAGCCCCCGCAGGTAATTTGGAGACGGCTAAAATCGCAATAAAGAGTGGCGCGAACGCCGTGTATTTGGGATTGTCGTCCTTTTCGGCGCGCGCAAACGCTGAAAATTTTGACGAGAACGCCTTGCTTGAAACCTTGAAGTTTGCAAAACTGTTTGGCGTAAAGGTTTACGTCGCTATGAACACAATCGTCAAGGAAACTGAGAGAGAAGAGTTCTTGCGAACGCTTTTAAGGGTATGGTCGCTTGGCGTTGACGCTATCATTTTACAGGATTTGTTTTTTGGGAAAGCTATTCACGAAGCCTATCCTGATATCGTATTGCATTTGAGTACACAGGCAGGTGTTTGCAATGCTCAAGGCGCAAAACTTGCAAAAGAATGCGGATTTGCAAGAGTGATTTTGGCGCGCGAAACGCCTTTATCTGAAATTGAAAAAATAACGCCGATAATAGAGACGGAAGTGTTTGTCCAAGGCGCGCTTTGTACTTGTTTTTCAGGGCAATGCTATTTCTCGTCATTCGTTGGCGGGAATAGCGGAAACAGGGGTAGATGTAAGCAACCTTGTAGGAAACAGTATTCTTACGATAGGGTTGGTTATGAAGAAAAAGCTTACGCGCTTTCGCTTTCTGATTTGTGCGTTGGCGAAGATATAGAAAAATTGCAAAACGCAGGCGTGATTTCTTTCAAGATAGAAGGTAGAATGCGTCGTAGTGAGTACGTGGCAAGCGCCGTGCAGTATTATCGCGCAATTTTAGACGGCGTAATAGAGAAAAAGCAAACCGCTTTTACTTCCCTTAAACGCGCGTATAATCGCGGAAATTATACCAAGGGTTTGGCTTTTGCGCAGGATAAAAGGTTTTTATCAAGGGCGGTACAAGGTCATCTTGGGGAAAAGGTAGGCGTCGTAAAGGTTGAAAACGGTAATTATATCGTCGAAGGGGCGTATAAGCCTAGTACGGGCGATGCTTTCAAGATCCTTCGAGACGGAAAAGAAATCGGTAGCGCGCTGTATGCAAAGGACACAAAAAGGGGCTTTGCGCTTTCTTCCAAGCAACGACTTAAAGCAGGGGACGGAGTGTTCCTTACTACCTGTGTCGAGACAAACAAGCGTGTTCTTGAAATTGAAAGGAAGAAACGGGTTCAACTCAAGCTTGATTTTTGCGTTGAACGTAAGGCTTTTGCGGTTATTGAAGGAAAAGAAATATATTCGGAATGGACGGCGCAACAGGCAACGAATCGCCCGCTTACCAAAGAAGAGATTAAGGCTTGTTTCTTGAAAACGGACGGCTTGCCGATAGAAGTTATCGTTGAAGATATCCGTTTAGAAGGGGATATTTTCTTGCCAAAATCCCAGCTTAACGCGTTTAGAAGGCAGGTTTTCGATAGCCTTTTTACGACTACGGATTTACAGGATAGGGAATATCCGTATAAAGAACTTTTAACGGAAAAGCCTTGTTTAGACGAAGGGAATAAGAAGATTTGCGTTATCGGCAGGGATTTTTCTGGCGTAAAAGGCGTTGATATCGCAATATATAAGTTTGACGATTATAAGGAAGAACCCGATCAAGCCTTTTTGCAGGGCAAGTTTGAGAAGTATTTATATCTTCCACCGCTTGCAACGACTTTGGATTTAGGGCGTTTTAGCGAGATTATTGATAAATACGGCTTGGACGGTGTGTACGCGGAAAGCTACGGCGGAATAGCGTTTGCGATAGAAAAAGATTATGGCGTGTTCGCGGGCGTTGGGGTTAATCTCACAAACCAAGTGGCGATTAACGAGCTTATTAAAATTCCTAACGTCAAGCATTACGCGTTATCCAAGGAATTGTCGGAAATTGAAATCAAGTCGCTTGGTGTAAAAGACGCGTTTACGCTTACGACAGGGGATCTAAAGCTTATGGATTTATGCTATTGTCCGTTTGAGAAAACGTGCGGAAAATGTGATAAGAAATCCGTTTATACGCTCACGGACGAGAATTCAAGACAGTTCCCTGTTAGACGGTACGTGGTTACTAGTGGTGAGTGTAAATTCGAGGCGTATAACTGCGCTAAATTAGTGGGAAGCGGGGTTACGGGCGGAAAACTGCTCGATTGCACGCTTGAAAATGGAATGGAAATTCAAGAGATATTAAATGCGTTAGGCTCTGAAGATAGTCAAAAGAGCCTGTACGGGAAATATACTTACGGACATACGAAGAAATCAGTTTTATAGGAAGAAAATGAATTTTAAGGCAATAGAAAAAACCGAACTGAATAAGATACTTTCTCTCGTATCGGAATACGCGGTGCTTGACGGCGCAAAAGAGAAAATCCAAGCGTTGCAACCAAATTCTTCGCTTGTTGAAGCGAAACGCGCGTTAGCGTTGACTGCGGAAGCAACCGAGCTTTTATTCCGTCACGGGATAGGTAAAATTGAACGCTTTGAACGCTTTGGCGACGAATTAAAACGCGCGAGAAAAGGCTCTACGCTCTCTTGTGGGGAGTTGCTCTCTTGTGGGAATTTGTTGCGGTCTACGCGTGTTGCGCATAAGAGTATTTCGGGCGTGAACGACGAAAATATCAAGGCAATGAAGGTGATTGCCGATAATTTGTACTACGATTTTGCGCTTGAAGAAGATATTTCCACTAAAATCCTGAACGATAGCGAAGTGAGCGATTACGCAAGCGATAAGTTGTATTCTTTGAGAAAGGAAATTCGCTTGCTCAACGAAAGGATTCGGACTCGGCTGGGGGAATACTTAACGGGGAGCGATGGGAAATATTTGCAAGACAATATCGTAACCATGCGTGATAATCGTTACGTATTGCCTGTAAGAGCGGAATATAAACGCAATATCAAAGGCTTTATCCACGACCGCTCGGCGAGTGGCGCGACATTCTTTATCGAGCCTGAAGAAGTGCTTGAAATGAATAATGAGCTTCGGTCTTTAGCCATTGACGAAAAGGAAGAAGTGGAGCGTATTTTAAGCGAACTCACAAGACGGGTTGGATTTATGGCCGACGAGCTTGAGCGCGATATAGAAATTTTAGAAGAAATCGACGGAATCTACGCTCGCGCGGAGTACGGGTATAAGCTTTCTTGCGTATGCCCTGAAATCAACGATAAAGGCGTTATTAAAATTGATAAGGGTAGGCATCCGCTCATTGATAGGAAAAAGGTCGTTCCCGTAAGTCTTTCGCTTGGGGAAGAGTATCGATTCTTGCTTATAAGTGGTCCAAACACGGGTGGTAAGACGGTAACGCTTAAGATGGTTGGGTTATTCTCAATGATGGCGATGTGCGGTCTTTTCGTGCCTGCAAAACGCGCGAACGTTTCGGTGTTTGATGAAATCTACTGCGACGTTGGGGATTCCCAAAGCATTGAAGAAAGTTTATCCACCTTCTCTTCGCATATTAAAAATATCATTGAAATCGTTGATAACGTAACGAGAAAATGCCTTGTTTTAATCGACGAACTCGGTGGGGGTACTGACCCTGAAGAAGGTCAAGCCTTGGCAAAAGCCGTCGTTTCAGAGCTATTGAAAAGTGGCGCGACGGGTGTTGTTACGACGCATTACACCGCGCTTAAAGAGTTTGCGTTTGAAGAAAAGGGCATTGAAAACGCGTGTATGGAATTTGATTCCGATACCTTGCAACCTTTGTACGTTATTAGAATCGGCGTGCCGGGATCGAGTAACGCGCTTGCAATTTCAAGGCGTTTAGGCTTAAAAGAAAGTATATTAAATAACGCGCTTTCTAACCTTTCAGAAGGAGCGCAAAGCTTTGAAAATATCCTTCGAACGGCGGAAGAAAGCCGAATTGCAGCGGAAGAAGAACTGAAAAACACTAACCGACTGAAAGCGGAGTGGCAGGAAAAAGTTGTCCAGCTTGAGCGGGAAAGAGAGAAGCTAGAGAAAGAAAAAGAAAAGCTTTTCCTTTCTGCAAAGGCAGAATCGAGAAGGATTATCAACGATAGAACGGCGCAGGCGGAAGAACTTTTGGAAGAGATTGAGAAAATCTTCGCAAAAGAAAATATTTCCGAAGCTGACCTTATTAAAGCAAGAACGCTTAAAAATCGTTTGTCTGATAAGGCTTATGAGAATGAAAGTGAAGAAATTGCTCGTCCGCAATATATTCAGGCTCGCCCTGAAAACTTGAAGGTTGGGGGCAAGGTTTATCTTAAAAACACCAACCAAGAAGGCGTCGTGCAAAGCATAAAGCATGACAAAAGGGAAGTAGAAGTGCTTTGCGGGAGTATTCGCGTACGCAGTAAAATCGCCGATTTATCGGTGCTTGTTATCGAAGAAAAACCGAAAGAACAAAGTAGATGGAAGAAAAAGGGCGGAGAGAAAAAGCCTGTTGACAGGGTAAGCGTTTCTAAAACGCTTGCGCCACGTCCGATGCCTACGCTTGAAATCAACGTGATCGGGCAAACGGTACAGGAAGCTTTGGTGGAAGTGGAAGCGTTTATCGACTCGGCGGTCGTTGCGAATTTAGAAGAAGTGGCAATTGTGCACGGCGTTGGTACGGGGAAACTTCGCGCTGGGATTCACGAGTTTTTGCGGAAACACCGTAACGTTGCGGAGTTCCGTTTGGGAAAATACGGCGAAGGTGAAACGGGCGTAACAATCGTAAAAATTAAATAACCTTCATAAACTCAAAAAAGGGAAAATACAATATAGAAAACTCTTTTTTGAGGTGGAAAATGAAAGGGAAGTGTTTACGCTATCTTAAAGAAAAAATCAAGAATACGGCAAAAAATGCAAAAAAATACGGTATTGTAAACAACCTTTTGATTGGTTTTTTGATTATTTGCGTGGCGTTTGCTTGTCTGTATCCGTTCCGTAGTGATGCGAATATTGAAGTCGATGGAATGGAAGATAAGGTGATACGGCGCGGAGTGTCTGCGGACGGTGTTTCGCTTATGTTTAACGTGTATTCCGATACAAAATCGGTGGAGCGAATTTTAGAGATATTATCTGCGCATAATGCAAAGGTGACCTTTTTTATCGGCGGTTCTTGGGCGGATGATAATATCGCTTGCTTAAAGAAGATACTCGATAATGGTCACGAGCTTGGAAATCACGGGTATTTCCACAAGGATCATCCGTCGCTTAATAAAGCGCAAAACCAAAAGGAAATGGCTTTGTGTAATGAATTTATTGAGAAGTCTGTAGGTGTGAAAATCGGGCTATTTGCGCCACCGTCTGGGGCGTATGACGAGCAGACCGTCGCTATCGCGGAAAGCTTGGGTATGAAAACGATTATGTGGTCGAAGGATACTATAGACTGGCGGGATAAAAATTCCGCGATCGTTTACACGCGCGCGACGAAGAATGTAAAAGGTGGGGATTTGGTGTTAATGCATCCTACTCCGCATACCGCGGACGCTTTGTCCGATATATTAAAATATTACGAGTCCTGTAAGCTCCGCGTGATTACTGTTAGCGAGAATTTACAGGCAGGAGGATAAAAATGGAATTTATGAAAACGTACGACAACGGGTTAAGGCTTGTCGTTAAGAAGATGGACGGCTTGATGTCCGTTACGATGGGTATAATCGTCGGCGCGGGCGCGGCGATGGAAAATGATAAGCAGGACGGCATTTCGCATTTCATCGAGCATATGCAGTTCAAAGGTACGAAGACGCGGAATGCGTTTGAAATTTCCGATGCGTTTGATAGAATCGGCGCGCAGGTAAACGCGTACACGGGTAAGGACGCGACCGTTTATTACACGAAAAGCACGAGCGACCACGCTACAACTGCTTTTGAAACGCTTGCCGATTTGTTCTTGAACGCGACTTACCCCGAAGACGAGATTGCTCGCGAAAAGGGGGTTATTTGCGAAGAGATTTCCATGAACGAAGACACGCCGGAAGATCTTGCGCTTGATCTTCTTGCAACGGCTATGTATGGAAATACGCATTATGGTAGAAATATTCTCGGTCCTGCAAAGAACGTAAAAGCGTTTACTTTGGAAGACGTTAAGGAATACAAAGACGCTTGGTACAGACCTGAAAATATCGTTATCTCTTTTGCAGGCGCGATAGATTTCGAAACGGCGCAAGCACTTGTGGAAAACACGTTCGGCGCGCTTGAAGGCGGAAAGTTTCAAAAGCCAGAAAAGAAAATCAATTTCGAGTATAAGAAATTAAAGAAGAAAAAACCGATTGAACAAACGCATTTGGCATTAGGTTATCGCGCGCTCTCTCGCGACCACGAGTTATTTGACGCAATGCAAGCTGCTTGCGGGATTTTGGGCGGAAATATGAGTTCAAGGCTTTTCCAAGAAGTACGTGAAAAACGCGGTCTTGCGTATTCGGTGTATTCTTATTTATCTACCTTTGAAGAATGTGGAACTTTGAACATATACGCAGGTGTGAACCCGACGAAAGCTACCGAAGCGTACGACGCGATTCAAAGCGTGGTTGAAAATTTGAAGAAAAACGGCGTGACGGATTCGGAGTTTGAAAGAAGCCGTGAGCAGATGAAAGCAAGTATGTTTTTTGCGAACGAGAACACGTCCTCGCAAATGATTTTGTACGGGAAATATCTCCTGCAAAAGAATGAAGTCTTGGATTTTGAAGAACGCATGAAGAAGATTAACCAAATCAAGAGAGAGCATTTGATAGAAGCAATTTCTTTGACGTTTAACGAGCAAGAAAAAGCGGTTGCTACCGTTTACGGCTCGGGCTCGGAGTTCGATTTGTTTTAAGGATTGAAGGGTAATACAAACAAAATAATAGCGGTTGAATACGCTGGAAATATAAGAAATAATAAAAGGAAGTTACAATGGATATTTTACAAACGATTAGCGAAGAATTTAATTTAACGTCCGTTCGCGCGGAGAACATCGTCGGGCTTATTGACGAAGGGAATACCATTCCCTTTATCGCAAGATACCGTAAGGAAATGACGGGTGGAATCGACGATCAAACCTTGCGTTCGCTCTTTGATAGACTTACCTATCTTCGCTCTTTGGAAAAGAGAAAGCAGGAAGTAATCAACGCTATTTTAGAGCAGGGAAAACTCACGCCTGAAATCGAAACGGCTCTTGCAAAAGCGGTTACGCTTACTGAAGTGGAAGATATTTATCGTCCTTATAAACAAAAGAGAAAAACGCGCGCGTCTATGGCGATTGCAAAGGGTCTGCAACCTTTTGCCGAAACCATCCTTAAACAAGTCGGAGGCCAAGCGGTCTTAGGAAG
>JAZQZK010000117.1:0-11223 GCA_045634025.1 Candidatus Scatosoma sp. | reverse complement strand
CCTTATCTGCGCCGTCAAGTTCGCGTACCCACGTACATTCAATCGCTTGGATTGCGTCCGTCAAGACCATAGGTCTCTTTTCGCCCGTTTCTTCTTCAATCATACTCTTTTCGAGCTTGAAGTTACACTTAGGCATTTTTTCCGAAGGTTTGTCCCCGGGCCAAGAAAGCTTAACCGCTTCTTTGAAGGTTGCGGGCTTGTCGTCGATGAAGTTCAGCGTACATTTTCCGTTACGAAGAATGTTTTGCGCGGTGTTGGACGAGTTACGGCAAGACAAAAGCATTGCGTAATAGTCCTTGCCCGCTACATAGTAGGGCTGAACCAACGAATACGGCCCAAGCGTCGTCATACCATCTTCACAAAGAGTGGAAATGATAACGGTGGGCATCGGAAAGAACAATGACGTTTGATAGAAATTGTCCACGATGCGAAGGTTTTCAAAACTGCTCATTTTTTTATTCTCCTTATATCTTTTTTCAGTTTAATATTCTCTCAAGTAACGGGTAAGTTACTTCAAAGTCGGTGTTTTCCATAGTCCAACAAATGATGGACTCGGCGAGAAAGTCCGCTGAAAACTGCGGATTTTCTAAATTCTTTGCTATGCAAAGGGGTAAGATTATCGACGATATTTGACCGCGCAGTAGCTTATGACGAGTGGAAAAGTTCGCGGATACGAGCCTTGCGACTTCGGGATCGAAAAACAGCTTTTCGTTATGCTTTGCAAAGTCTTTTAATAATTCGTAAATACCTTTCAAAAAGCTTTTTTGGTCGGCGTAAGAAAGGCTTGACATCTCTTGCAGATATTTCTTCCAGTCTTCGTAAATAAAGGTTGCGACCAGCATTTCCTTTGATTTGAAATAATTATACACAGTCCCCACGCCAACCCCACACGCGCTTGCAATCGAGCGTATAGTCATTTGGGCGTAGCCGTGCTCGAATATTTGCGTTTTGGCTTCTGCAAGTAACTGCTCTTTTAAGTTTTCAATAACTTTCGGCAATTATTTTGCTCCTTCTGCGATAAAGTTCGTAATACGGTCGCTCGTTTTTCGTATTTGCTCCGCGTTCGTAATAGTCGCCGTTCCGTCCCCTTCCTGTTCGCCGTACATACCAAAGTACGCATGGCAACCGCCTTTAAGCTTGATATCGTAAGCATTTGCGGGCAAATTCGCCTTACACTCTTCGTATTTTTCCATATTCATAACCTTGTCTTCGCTACCATATATCGACAATACGCGAAGGCTTGTTGCGGATAAGTCTTTCGTCGAATACGCGCCAAGCAAGATAAGCCCTTCAAATTCCGACGCGTTCTTTTCCACGTAACTCGACGCCATCGCCCCACCAAGCGAATGACCGCTCATATACCAACGCGAAACGTTGGGGAATTCTTCACGAATATCGTCCGCTTTATTCGCGCCTAAAACGGCAAGCTTAAAAGGCATTTCTATCAAAATGCAAAGCGCGCCTTTGGATGCGAGTTGGCGCATCAAGGGTACGTACGCGGTGTGTTCCACTTTACCGCCCGGATAGAAGATAATGCCGTAATCCGCGTCTTCCTTGCCGTAAGCGGTTATCCCTTTTTTAATCTCTCGTTGCGCTATCGCTCCGTCTAGGCCAAATTCCTTAATCGCGGTTGTGTCCGCTCTATAATAATCGGAAGCGTAGATAGAAAGCCCGCCAACGAGAATGGAAATCGATAAAAATATCGACGAAATCCAAATGACGATTTTTTTGTTCTTGAAAATACTCATAATAATCTTTCCTTTTTGTGAACCTGTTCATTTAGTATTATATCGCATTTTTTTTATACTGTCAAGTATAAAGACGAAAAAAACGTGTAAATACACGAAAAAAAGAGAGTTTTCCTTACGAAATCCGTGTTCTTTGGCGTTTATCGACTTTTATTCAACGCGTACATGGTATAGTCGAATTTATTTCAACGCGTACCTGCCCCTATCCTTTTATAATAAAAACACGCCCCAAGGACTTTGGAGTGTGTTTTTATTTTAGTTATGCGAATAATTTTGCAATCGCCAACGAGATTTCCATGTCTTTTTCGTAGTTTTCTATGACCGTTTTTGTTCCGTCTTCAGGCAATATCCCCCTACCATGTATGCAGTTTCCGCTTTTTGGCCAGTAAATCTGCGCAGTAGTGAGTTTGATTGCGTCCACCTTTCCAAGCAAACCAAACGGATAGGTCGTTTGCATTATTCCTTTGCCGTAGGTCTTCGCAACGCCACCACGTTCGCTTAAACAAATATCGGCGTAGGTGATTGCGCCGTAATCGAGCATACACCCTATCAAACATTCCGACGCGGATGCCGTTGAAACGTCCGCAAGCACTTTGATTTTACTGTTTTCGGTGAAATAGTCGGCGTAATAGGAGCTCTTGGAATAGAAATTTTCCTTTTGACCTTTGTTGTATTTCGCAACCGCGACAAGGGAAGAACCGCTCTCACCTTTGCAAAAATACGAACTTATCTCTTGCAGGATATCCATATATCCGCCGCCGTTACCACGAAGGTCTAGCACGAGATTGGTCTTACCCTCCGCCTTGAACTTCGACATTGCGGTTTTGAACTCTTTGCCAGCGCTTCCGTTGAATTGCGTTAAGCGGATATACGCCGTCTCATTATCGAGCGCGGTCAACGGTTCGCCACGTTCGGTGAGCGTTGTCCCGTCCTTACCCGTGAAAGAGAACGCCGTCGTTGACGAGCGATAGAAAACGTAGTTTTCAACAAAGGTCTTTTTGCAAATTTCAAGGGTGATTTCTCGTCCGTCTCTGCGGATCTTTAATAGGAAGTTTTTATCTTTTTCAATCTCTTGCACGAAGGAATAGAACTCGTCGTAGTCTTCGCAGGGCGTTATCGAGTTCTCGTCCATACCGTAGCCGATGACGTAATCCCCTTCCTTTGCCCCTACCGCTTCCGCAGGCGAGTTGCCAGCCACCCGTTGCACCAAGAGTTGTTTATTTCCTTGCGCGTCTTCGGTTAAGAAGGTTAAGCCCAGTCCGCTCCATTCCCCCGTTGCGCTAGAGAGTACGCTTTGGTATTCGTCGGGGTTCATATACTTGGAGTACTTGTCGAGAACTTTATCGTTCACCGCGTCGAAAAGCGCGCCGTAGAACTCTTCGTCCGTCACTTCTTCAAAGTAGTGGCTTTGGATATGGTTTTTGATACGTTTGAGCGTTTTTAGTTCGCTATCGTACTGCAAATCGCTTGCAAAATAGCCTGCGCCAAAGGCGACGACCGCCAAGCCGACGCTTAAAAATCTCTTCCAAAAAACGGACGTTCTTTTAGGTACGTCCGTTTGGGGTTGCAAAGTATGGCTCTCATTCGAGTCCTTCGCGGTATCTTCTGTGAAAAATTCTTCCGTTTCGGGATAGTCTTTTTTCATGTCTCTTTCCTTTTTTTATGTTGGGACTTTCCCCCAAGAATTATTTACCCAAGAGTTTATATAATATCGTGAGAACGCGGAAGGACACGGCGTCGGGGAAAAGACGGATGTTGAGCCCCGTCGCTTTCTCGATTTTGTCCAAGCGGTACAAAAGGGTGTTGCGGTGCATATATAAATTTCTCGACGTTTCGCTTACGTTCAGGCTACAACGCAAGAATTCTTCCGCCGTTACGACCATCTCTTCTTCTTCGAGAATTTCTTTACTGCCTTCGTCCATAAGCTCGGATAAGTACTGTTTCAGTTTGCTTTCCGACGCGTCTTCAAGCATTTTTACGAGCATATACTCACGATAATTGTGAACGCTACCCTTGTCTTCAAACACTTCTGCGTAACGGAGCGCGCTCGATGCCTGCGTGTAGGAAATGGACGAGTCTTTAAGACCTTTTACCGTTGAGCCTACCCCTACCATTACGTCCACGCCGAGTTCTTCGCTTAAGGATTGTACTAAAAATTCAGCGTAATCGGTAGAAGAATGGTATTCCTGTTCGTCGGGCTTTAAGAATTTAACGTAGGCGCAGTTTTCTTCGTCGATTTTTACAACCGAGTCCAAACTGTTTCCTGCGTATTGCGCGATGACGCCGAGCGTTTCGTCCATGAGTTTAGGGACGTATACTACGAGCACGAAACATTCAAACCCGCCGACAGAGAATTTGCTTTCAAATTTTGAAATGGATTTTGCCGTGCATTCGCCAAGCAGTATCTTTTTAAGATACTCGCTCTTGGTTAAGTCCGATTCTTTTTCTGCAAAGCTTTCAATGTAAGCCGGCAGTAAAAGGGCGTAACGCTTTACTTCTTCCGCTACCGAAAAAAGCACCCCGATATACCCGTTTTGTTTATAGGAAAAACGGAAAAATACGTGTTCTCCATCGTCGGTTATTTCATCAAATTGTTTATCGCAAAAGGGTACGTTCTTTTCCGAAGAATCTTCGCGGTAGTACGCGAATTGAACGCCTAATCGTTCGGTTATGCTCTGCGAAATTTTATCAAGTTCGTTCATCTCTGCTCCTTAAAGTCTTTAAGCAAGGTATCGTTTTTTCGCGTTGTTAATTTGACTTAAACGCGGTCTAGAACACTACTATTATACTACAATCAAAAAAATATTTCAAGGGTTTTCAAAGCCTAGCCCTGATTTTTCGTAAAATTTCCCTTATAGTTTGAGAAAAAATATTAAGATTTTTTAGTTTTTATCAAAAAAAGCATTTTTTTTGTATTGACAAGCGGTAAAAAAAGTGTTATAATGTTGATTGCATAAATATATTATGTAACGGAGCGACTCGCTCCAAACTAGTAGAGAAAAATTATTTTTTAGGAGATTTGTGTTATGAATGAAAGAGAAAACATTCTCGGTAACGAAGAAACTCAAGACACGCAACTCGAGCTTGATTTAACTTCTACCGCGCAACCCGTAGAAACCACTCCCGTTGAGACTTGCTGTCCCGCAGAAGACGTTGCCGTTCAGGAAACCCAACCTGAAGAAGCCGTTGAAGTAGTGGACAAAAAAGCAGCTAAGAAAGCTGAAAAGCAAGCAAAGAAAGCTAAAAAGTCCTGCGAAGAAAACGTAGAAGACGCTGAAGCTGAAACGGAAGAAGCCGAAGTAGCTCCCGCAAAACCCAAGTACGTTGGTAGAAAGGTTTTTGCTTGGCTTGCAACCGTAGTTGCTATCGTTTGCGCAGTATTGCCCCTTTCGTCTTTACTTGGCGCTGACGCTACTGCCATCGCTAACGTATCTTTACTTACCGGGTTCTTTAGCGCGTTCGCGCCTACCGCTGCTTCGCTTAACATTAACGTTGAAGCAATCGCTTCTGCTCCCGCAGTTATGAGCGGTGTTTATAGCGACGTACTTTTAGCTCTTCCCGTAGTATTGATCTTGTCCGTTGTGTTTGCGGTTTTTGCTACCGTTAAGACGGAAAAGGCTGGATTCTTCGCAAGAGTTATCGCGGCGATGAACTTCGCTTATTATTTCATTGTTAGCGTACTTTTCTCCGTACTTGGTATGGGCGCAAACGGTGGTGAAATTGCTATTGATTTGATCCCCGTTGCAGTTGCAGGCGTTACGCTCGTGATCTTGATTGCGCTCACAATCGCAGACCTTAAGAAGAAGGCAGGCGCTCCTATCGCGTCCTTCGTGTTCGGGCTTGCTATCGTTGCATTGTATCTCTACGGTACGATTATCTCCTGCGGTACTGCCGTTGATAAGATGTTGACCGGTACGTTATATACGAAGAGCTTCGTACTTACGACCTTCGCTCTTAGCGCGTTCGTATTCGTTGCATCTACGAGCCGTTTGGCATTCACCAAGCATAAAGCGTTTGACGTTGTATTCTCTTGCGTAAGCTTGTATGGTTCTATTATCGTACTTGGCGGCGCGTTCTTCTATAACACGCTTAAGACGGAATGGTTCGCAGTTGCTACCGTTCTTACCTTCATCCAACTCCTTATCAATATAAGCTCGACCAAAGCGCAATGCCCTGCGGTTGTTCCCGTTGTTATTGAAGTTGTTCAAGAAAAGACTGAAGAAATCGAACCCGACGAAGCGTTGCTTCCTGAAGATCAAGTAAATCCTGACGAACAAAGAATCGGTTGCAGTGAAAACGTATACACCGTTTTCGCAGAAGAATGCGAATCCGTTGAAGCTGAAGAAATGGAATTTGACGAATTCTTTAACTTGAACTTTGGTTCTACCTATATGAAGAACTTGCAAAGCGAAGCAGAAGCTGAAGCTGAAGCTGAAGAAAATGCTCCTGCATGCGAAAAGGCAGCTACTCCTGTAAAACCTGTTTCTTCCTACGACTGGTTTATTGAATCCTTGACCTTCGAAGAAAGACAAGAATTCGTATCCTTGTTCGTTTACAAGAAACTCGGCGGTACGGCTACCATCCCTGAATACGTTGCAGGCGGCGACAACTATGCGTTCTTCCGTTGCTTCTTCAAGAACCTTGGTAAGTACAGAGATCGCATTTCCACGAACTTGCTTGACAAGATGTATAACTACATGACAAATCTCTACTAATCCTAAAAAATACGTATCTCGTTGCCGTTTGGCAACGAGATATTTTTTTTTGTCCGTTCATAAAAAACTACCCCACCCAAGATTGTCTTGAGCGGGGTTTTTGTTTTAATCGTTTATAAATACTCTTTCGTTATTTCTTAATAGCAATGGTGACGAGAATTTCACCGTCTTGGTTTTGCGTCCGTGTAAGGCATACGCTATCCACCAAGAACAGTCCCCTGCCGTGTTCGGAGAATACGTCCGAGCATACGCTTTTTTCGGGCATTACGTAGGGTTTCGTGGACGTTATCTTTAAGTTTATCAATCCGTCCTTGACTTCGGTGTGAAAGGACGCCTTTCCTTCTGAATGTTTTAAGACGTTCCCGACGAGTTCGCTTACGACAAGCTTGCTATCAAAAATGCTTTCCGTTGGGATTTGGGAGAGCAAAAGAAAATCGCAAAGTTGTTCCATTGCGTCGCGCAGGTCGTTCAAATCGGTTACCTTAAAAAGCATTTCTTCTCCCCCCTTTTTTATTTTTCGTTGCCTTATTCGGCTTTTTCTAATTTTTCTTTGAGCTTGGCAAGAACTTTACGCTCTAACCGAGATACGAACATTTGGGACACGCCCAAGCGTTTTGCCGTTTCGCTTTGTGAGAGTTCGTCTACGAAACGGTATTTGACGACTTTGCGTTCGGTGTCCGATAAGTACTGCATTGCCGCGCGTAAGGTTTCCTTGGTTTCAAACTCTTCGTATTTGTCTTCAGGATCGGCGATGAGTCCGTAAAGCGATTGTTCGCCGTCGTCATCGCTAACGCGCATTCCGTCCAGCGAGACCGTACCCGAGACTTCGAGCGCGCGGACGACTAATTCTTCCGAAACGCCTATACCTTCTGAGATTTCTTTGATTTTGGGGTTTTCACCGTTCTTGGCTTGATAGTCGCTACAAAACGCGCGGACTTGCGCGCCGATTTCACTCAACCGTCTTGGTACTTTAACCAAGCGGGATTTATCGCGGAAATAGTTCTTGATTTCGCCTGCGATGGTCGGCGTGATGAACGTGGAGAACTGCATTCCAAGCGACGGATCGAAACGGTCTATGCCACGCAAAAGCGCGAGCGACGCTACCTGTTTCAAATCGTCGTACTCTACACCCCGTCCCACAAATTTCTTTGCGATGATATCGGCTATGTATAAGTATTTTTCCGCGATTTGGTTTCGGATAGAAACGTCTCCCGTTTGCTTATACCGTATAAAAAGTTCGTTTGTCTTTTCTTCCGCCATCACTTTCACGCTACGAACGAGATTTTCAAAACGCGTCCGTTCTCTTTCTCAAAATCAACCTTTCCAAGCAACGCGTCTAAAAGCGCGTAGGAAATTTCGTCTTCAATGCCTTCTTCTTTTTCGCTCGGCTCGCCAACGCCAGTAATTGCGCAGGATAACGCTTCGCCCGTTTCAAAGCGAATGCTTGCTTTCTTAAAGCCGTTGCGTTTCAAGATCAATAAACTTTCCGTTACGCAGACCTTGAAGTCTTCACAGGAATCGGGGTCGAAACCGACAAGCGAACAAAGTCCGCCCGTCGTTAAGCGTACGGTGGTGAAATATTCGCCTTCTAAAGGCGATTCAATAGTGAATACGTTCATGGTTACGCAATCTCCATAATTCTATCGAGCGAGCAAATCAAAAAGAGTTTTTTGATTTTTGCAGGCAGGTTGACAAGGGACATGGTATGCTCGTTCGCCTTGACCTTCTTCAAAATCTTTACGAACGTGCCGAGCGTCGTACTGTCGATAAACGCAAGTTCTGCGCAGTCGAAATACAAACTTGCAGGCGCGTTATCGTATTCGCTTGCTACGATATTATAAAATTCTTCCGCGTTCCCTGCGTCGATATCGCCCGAAAGCGCAAACGCAAGCTTGCCTTCGTAGTTTCCGTTAAAACGTACTTGTTCCATAATTTTCTCCTATACGCGCGTGCGCGCTATCTTTACTATATTTATAAGCTGAAAATACGTCCCCTAAACAATTTTTATAAAAGTAGGGAGAAGGAATTGAAGATTACCCCTATTACAACTGCTACCGCATACGAAAAGGCTATCATTGCAATATTCCGTTTCCATTTTTTCGTGTTCTTGAGTAGTACCACAAACCCAAGCCCGGCGTTCGCGCAAAGCCCTGCAAGACAGGACCCAAAACTGATTCCGCCCATTAAAAAGGTTTCCGTGATAACGACGGACGACGCGCAGTTGGGGATTAAGCCGATTGCCGACGTCAAGAAGGGTTGTAAAAATAAATTCTTTTGCATGAACTCTGAAAAGGCGGTTTCGCCTACGAGTTCTATTAAATACCCCAGCGAGAAGTTGACAAGAAAGATAAACCCTGCCACCTTTAACGCGTGTAATAAGGGGGTAATTACATAGGTGAAGACTGGTCTTGATGCATCGTGGGGTTTGCCACAGGAAACGCATTCGCCTTGAGATAAGCGTTCTTCAAGGTATCCGCGCATAAAGATTTCATGGACGGTTGTAGGCGTTTTCTCGCTATCGAAAACGGGTTTTTGGCGGAGTGCTTCCGCTTTGCCTATCCAACGTAAAAAGGCGTCTACGCCGTAGCCGACAAGCGCGCCAAGTGCGATTTTACTCACGAACAACGGCAACAAGTACCTTGCGCCAACGCCGTCGGAAAGCAGGATAATAAAGGCTTCGTCGCTCGTTGAAAGGAAGATAGCAAACAACGCGCCTATCGTGATATATCTTTGTTCAAAGAGCTTTGCCGCCATCACCGAAAATCCGCATTGTGGGATTAGACCTGTCGCCGCGCCGATGAGTGGCGCGCCCTTGCCTTGTAAACGCTTTGACGAAGACAAGTCCGTTTTGTTTTCAATTAGTTCAATCGCTACGTAAATGACGATAAGCCAAGGAAGAAGAGTAAGCGTGTCCTTGACTGCGTGCGTGAAGGCGTGTATGAGTTCGTGCATTACGCGTCTCCTTTTTTGGGAGTATTGAGCGTCGTCGTTAAGGGTATGGACGCTTTTGCGTTCAAGGTCATGTCCGCAAAATTACCGTTTTGGAATTGAATTAAGCCTTCCGCCGCGATCATGGACGCGTTGTCGGTACAGAACCGTTTTTCAGGCAGAACGAGTTTAACACCCTTCTTGTCGCAAGCGGATTTCAAGCTCTCGCGAAGATAGGTATTCGCGCCTACGCCACCGCCTACCGTGACGGTATCTACCCCTTTTTCTTTGACTGCTTCCATCGTCTTTTCGACGAGTACGTCGATTGCCGCTTTTTGGAAGGAGCACGCGACGTCCGCCTTTTCGCAGTTTTCGCCTTTTTGCTCTTTAGTGTGGCAGTAATTGATGACTGCCGTTTTCAATCCGCTATACGAGAAGTTATACCCCCCGCCGCCTTTGAACATTTTAGGGAGCGGAACGTTCGCCACGCCGTCTTTCGCGCAGTTTTCTATATTCGGTCCACCAGGGTATTTAAGCCCTAATACCCTTGCCACTTTATCGAAGGCTTCGCCGACCGCGTCGTCGAGCGTTGCGCCAAGAATTTCAAACTCCGTTTGGTTTTTTGCATACAAAATCGCCGTGTGACCGCCACTACAAAGCAAGGTGACGAAAGGCGGTTTCAAGGTCTTGTCCGTCAAGTACGATGCGGCAAGATGTCCGCGGATATGATTGACGGCAATGAGTGGTTTATTGAGCGCGTAAGCGAGAGATTTCGCAAAGGACACGCCTACGAGCAACGCGCCGAGTAAACCCGCGCCGTAAGTGACGGCGATTGCGTCTACGTCCTTATACTCGATGCCTGCATTCTTGACCGCGCGGTCAACGACCTTTGCAATCTCGTCCGTATGCGCGCGTGATGCGATTTCGGGGACTACCCCGCCGTACAGGGCTTGAATGGTTGCGGAAGACGCTATTTCGTCGGATAAGACTTCTCTGCCTCGAATGACCGCCGCCGCCGTTTCATCGCAGGAAGACTCTATCCCCAAGATAATCGGGGATTCTTTATTGACGTCAAGATTTTCAAAAGGGTTATACATATCTTGTCTCCTTACCTGCGTTCAACGCATACCTGCCCTGCTCGTTTTCTCAAAACTCGCATACCTGCTCACTTCAGAGCGTATAAATGCAATCGGTGGCGCTTGCCACCGATTAGGGATATTATGACTTCTTTAAGTAGTCGATGATAAAGCCGTGGATGTCGCCGTCCATGACTGCTTGAATGTCGCCTTTTTCATAGCCCGTGCGGTGGTCTTTCGCCATCGTGTACGGACAGAAGACGTAGGAGCGGATTTGCGCGCCCCATTCAATTTTCTTCACGTCGCCCTTCAAAGCGTCCGCTTCCGCTTGGCGTTCTTGAATCTTTCTTTCAAGGAGTTTAGAACGGAGCATTTGGAAACAGAACTCTTTGTTTTGGAGCTGGGAACGTTCGTTTTGACATTGTACCACGATACCCGTCGGGAAGTGCGTGATACGGACTGCGGATGCAACTTTGTTTACGTTTTGACCGCCTGCGCCACCCGAATGGTAAATGTCGATACGGATATCGTCGTCGTTGATTTCCACTTCGTTGTCGTCCTCTACTTCGGGCATAACTTCAAGCGAGCAGAAACACGTTTGTCTACCTTTGTTCGCATCGAAGGGAGAGATACGGACAAGGCGGTGTACGCCCATTTCCGCTTTCAAGAACCCGTAGGCGTTTTCGCCTTCGACTCTAAAATCCACGCTCTTATAGCCTGCGCCGTCGCCTGCTTCTCTGTCGAGTTCGATGACTT
>JAZQZK010000116.1:0-4253 GCA_045634025.1 Candidatus Scatosoma sp. | reverse complement strand
CGCTCTGGAAGCGTGGTTGCTGACAAGGATATACGAGCCCTTGTCTTTTCTGATATCCACGTTGTACGTTACCTTTACGCCGTACTTTTTCATGAACAGCATTTTCCAAATCTGCGCTAAAATACGATAAATCACCGTGGGTGGTTTCTTGAGTTTTCTTGCGTGGATTTTTTGCGCTACCGTTAATTTTTCTTTGGACATTTTCTTTCCCTGCCTTTTTGTTTTTTAGTGATTAGTTATTCGTTTACTCGTCTTGTTTGTAGAATTTTGCAAGTCCGCCTTCCGACGTTTCGCGATAACGTTTGGACATGTCCTTGCCTGTTTCGTACATCGTTTTAATAACCATATCAAAGGAGATTTTTCGACTGTCCGAAAGGAAGTTTGCAAGGGATACCGCGTTGATTGCGCGCATCGCCGCAACTGCGTTTCGTTCGATACAAGGGATTTGGACGAGTCCTGCGATGGGGTCGCAAGTTAAACCCAAATGGTGCTCCATAGCGATTTCCGCCGCGTATTCGAGCTTGGAAAGGCCAAGTTTAAAAAGCGAAGCGTTTGCCGCCGCCGCCATACAACACGCGCTACCGATTTCCGCTTGACAACCACATTCCGCGCCTGAAATGGACACGTTGGTTTTGATAAGGTTACCTATCACACCAGCCGCCGCAAGCGCGCGGATAATCTCTTCGTCGGTATAGCCGTGTTTTTGGGATTCGTAGATGAGTACCGCAGGGACTACGCCGCAAGCGCCACAAGTGGGCGCGGTGACGATTCTTCCCCCGCCTGCGTTTTCTTCACTGACTGCGAACGCGTACGCGCAAACGAGTCTATTTTCTCTATCTTCCGAGCTTTCGTTTTCTATTTTTTGTTCGTATAAAATACGAGCTTTTCTTTGTACGTCCAAGCCACCGGGTAGTACGCCGTCCGCTTTTACGCCGGCTTTGAAGGAGTTTTGCATCGTTTGCCAAACTTCGGCAAGGTATTCCTTCATCTCTTCGCCTTCGCATTCAAAGACGTAATCGGCAAGGTCCATACCACGCTCTTCACAGTATTTTTTTATCTCCGCAAAGCTTTCAAGCGTGTAAACTTCGGGACAAAGGTCTTCCCTGCCTTCTATCTCTATCGCGCCGCCACCGACGCTGTAAACGCGTACCTGCCCCACGCATTTGCCCTTTTCGTAAGCTTCGACGTCGAGCGTGTTGGGATGACGGAAGTTGTTTTCCGTTTCGTCGTTTATAATTTCAACGTTGGGTAAAAGCGCGCGGATGATTTCTTCCGTTCCATGTCCCGTACCCGTTTTTGCGAGCGAGCCGTAAAGAATCGCCTTAAACGAATCGGCGTTTGGATGTTCTGCTAAAAAGAGTTTGCAAGCGCGTTCGGGCCCT
Source organism: Candidatus Scatosoma sp. (assembly GCA_045634025.1). GTDB lineage: Bacteria > Bacillota > Clostridia > Christensenellales > Borkfalkiaceae > Scatosoma. Next base: position 2,871 of record JAZQZK010000116.1, on the reverse strand, counting down.
ATCGTATGGGATGAAGACGGGCCTTTGCCGATACGATAAAGTTCTTTTAATGACTGCATAAGTTGAATTCCTTTGTCGTTTGATAGTTCTATTATATCACAAGCGTTCGAGTTTGTAAAACGAACGAAGGGATTTTTTTGATTTTTAAGAGATTTTTTTGACTACGTCAAAACCGCTTAAAGAAAAAGCAGTAAAACTATCGAAAACGACAAATACCCTGCGCCTATTGCGAGCGCAGAGCCGTCCGTTTTTATCACCTTATTTTTGGGGTGGGTTTGATACCTAAAATCGTCCGAATTTGGCTTTGCTAAAAATGGGAAAAGCAGGGTTTTTATTCGCGTACCGATATAGAAAATCCCGTCAAACGCGGTTTTTGAACGTAAAAAGCATAGTCCGCCGTAACTTAAAAGCAGTACGCCTGCGAGCGAGAATCCGTCGCAAAGCGATATTAAAGTCCATTCTCCGCGGAGTAAAGGGATTAGAACCACTATCACTATCCCCAAAAGGGAATATTTTAGTTTATTTTTTTGCATTCTTTGGCTTCAACTGCTCCTTATACGCCTTTTCTTCCGCTTTGGTTGCGTACACAAATCTTGACTTTTTTATTTCGCGGAGTTTGGGTTCGTCTGCTTGGTTTTCTTCGTAGATTTTCGGCTCGTAGAAGGTACGAGTCCTGCCCTTTTCATAGTCGGGATCTGGGTATGGTATGGCGGAAAGCAGGGATTTTGTGTAGGGGTGAAGTGGTTTTGAAAACAACGCTTTTGCGGGCGCGAGTTCTAGTATTTTCCCCCTATTCATTACGGCGATTCTATCGCAAAAGTACCTGACGAGCGCAAGGTCGTGAGCGATGAAGAGTACCGTTAAGCCTAATCTGTCCTTTAAGTCTAGCAGTAAATTGATTACCTGCGCTTGAATGGAGACGTCGAGCGCGGAGACGGGTTCGTCCGCGATGATCATTTCGGGGTTCATTACGAGCGCTCTTGCAATCCCTATACGCTGGCGTTGCCCGCCTGAAAATTCGTGGGGATAGCGAGACGCGTGCTCGGGGGAAAGCCCGACTGCGGTAAGGCTTGCGTACACTTTTTCGTTGAGTTTTTCGTCGTCCTTTTCTCCTGCGACGATTAAGCCTTCGCTAACGATTTCTCTCACCGTCATTCTTGGGTTCAAAGATGCGACGGGGTCCTGGAATATCATTTGGATACGTCTTGCCACCAAGACGTTTTTCCTGACTTCACTGCGATCATTCTTATCCCCCGAAGCAATGAGAGAGCCGTTGAAATAGATTTTTCCTGACGTGATCGGGTAAAGCCCGATAATCGAACGACCAGTCGTCGTTTTGCCAGAGCCTGATTCCCCAACGAGTCCAAAAGCTTCGCCTTTTTTGATCGTAAAACTAATTTTGTCCACCGCCTTAAAAACGCGTTTACCTTTCCTAAAATGTTGGCTTAAATCTTCAACACGTAATAGCTCCGTGGGGGGCAGGGTTGAGAGTTTTGATATTTTTTCAGTTTTTTCCTTTCGGGGAGTCTCGTTCAAGTTTTACCTCGTTTCCTTTTATTCTATTCATTCTACGCTTGATTGCTTTCGGCGGATTGACCTTCGGCGCGTTTTCGTGCAAGAGCCAACTTGCGCAATAGTGCGTGTCGCTTACCTTGAAAAAAGGCGGATGCTCTTCGTAGTCGATATTGAGCGCGTAGGGATTGCGAGACGCGAAGGCGTCGCCAACGGGTGGGTTGGTCATATCGGGCGGAGAACCTTCTATTCCTTCCAAACGTTCCTTGCCGTCAGGGTCGGGCATGGAGGTTAAAAGCGACCACGTGTACGGATGTTTCGCTTTATAGAAAATTTCTTCGACCAAGCCGTACTCCACTATCTTCCCTGCGTACATAACTGCGACTCTATCCGCCATTCTCGCCACTACGCCCATATCGTGCGTGATGAAAAGTACCGTTAGTTTTCGTTCGCGTTTTAGCCGGTTGATAAGGTCTAGGATTTGCGCTTGGATAGTGACGTCGAGCGCGGTGGTTGGCTCGTCGCAAATTAAAAGGTCGGGGTTGGACGAGAGCGCGATCGCGATTACGATGCGTTGTCGCATACCGCCTGAAAGCTCGAACGGGTACTGACGGAAACGGAGTTCGGGTTCGGTTATCCCGACTTCGGTCATAAGCTCGATAGCGCGTTTCTTGGCTTCGGCATAACTTTTCCGTTTTTCGCCTGTTTTGTGGTTTAGGAGTATGGTTTCGGTGATTTGTTTTCCTATCCGCATTATCGGGTTCAAAGAGGACATCGGGTCTTGGAATATCATGGAAATATTCCTACCACGAATTTTCGTCATCTCTTTTTCTTTAAGGGTTAGAAGGTCCCGTCCACGATAGAGTATCTCGCCTGATTCTATCTCTGCCGAGCTTGGTAAAATGCTCATAATGGCTTTGGATGTGACTGATTTTCCCGATCCCGACTCCCCTACGATGGCGAGCGTTTCCCCTTCAGTTAAGGAAAAGGAGACCGAGCGTACCGCTTGCAGACGGCCGTTGGGGACAGGGAAGGTTACGGCAAGATTTTTTACTTCAAGAATTTCTTTCATCTTACTCCTTTTCACCGCGAAGGGTGGGATTGAAGGCGTCACGGAGTCCGTTACCGAACAGGTTAAAGCTGAGCATCAATAGGCAAATAAACGCCGCAGGGAATAAAATCATATACGGGTAGGTGGTGAGATAGGGTTGGGCGTTGGAAAGTAGCGTACCGACGCTCGTCATACTGCCTGTATTGAGATTGATAATCCCAAGATAACTTAGGCTTGATTCTGAAAATATCGTCGCGGGGATAGAGAGTACCGAGCCTGTGATGATCGTACCGATTGCGTTTGGTAGG
>JAZQZK010000115.1:0-3067 GCA_045634025.1 Candidatus Scatosoma sp. | reverse complement strand
ATGGAATACGCAGGATATCAACTTGTAAGAGGTTGTGGTTGTCGTAACGGTTTCTGTGGTGCTTGCGCAACCATTTACCGTATTAAAGGGGAAACGGAACTTAAAACTTGCCTTGCTTGTCAAACCAAGGTAGAAGAAGGTATGTACGTTGCAACGTTGCCTTTCTTCCCGCTCGTTAAAAAGGTTTACGACATCGAAAAGATTAAACCTACCGAGCAAATTATGATGCAACTTTATCCTGAAATTTATTCTTGTATCGGCTGTAACGCTTGTACGAAGAGCTGTACGCAAGAGCTTAACGTTATGCAATACATTGCATACGCGCAACGCGGTGAATACGCAAAATGCGCGGAAGAAAGCTTCGACTGCGTAATGTGCGGCGTATGTTCTTCCCGTTGCCCCGCTGGTATTTCGCATCCCCAAGTTGCAGTGCTTGCTCGTCGTTTGACCGGTAAGTATCTCGCTGCGGTAAGTCAACACCTTGAAAACCGTGTCAACGAAGTAAACGAAGGCGTTTACAAGGCGTTGATTGAAGACTTGATGCAAAAACCCGTTGAAGAACTCAAAGAACTCTATAACCATAGAGAAATCGAGAAATAAGGAGCAAGACGCATGTATCAATATACTGAAGAACAAATTCAATCAATGAAAAAAGTCGAAGAAACGAGAAACGCTCGTTTCGGCGCAAATATTCCCCGTATGTCTGCGGAACAAAAAGACGAAGTTTTGGCTTCTTTCCATCCCGATTACATCACTACGGCGTATGAAGAACTCAAAGTTGGTAAAAATAAAGGTGGAAAGGTTCTTCACGAGCTTGCAGACCTTCTCCAAGGCAGATCCCGTGTCCTTGATATGGAAATTGACCTTACCAACCCCGACTATGACGTTGACGTACTCGTTATCGGCGGTGGTGGCGCAGGTTCTTCTGCGGCTATCGAGGCGGATAACCGTGGCGCAAACGTAATGATCGTTACGAAATTGCGTTTGGGCGACGCGAACACGGCTATGGCAGAAGGCGGTATTCAAGCAGCTGACAAAGAAAACGACAGCCCCGCAATTCACTACCTTGACGCGCTTGGCGGTGGACACTTCAAGAACAAGCCCGAGCTTTTGAGTAAGCTCGTAAGCGAAGCGCCCGAAGCGATTCAATGGCTCAATAACCTTGGCGTAATGTTCGACAAAGAAGAAGACGGTACGATGGTAACCACGCACGGCGGTGGTACGTCCAGAAAGAGAATGCACGCTTGCCGTGACTATTCCGGTTCGGAAATCATGCGTACCCTTCGTGATGAAGTCTTCAACCGTGGTATCACTGTCGTTGATTTCACATCCGCTATCGAACTTATTAAAGACACTGAAGGCAAAGTTGCAGGCGCAGTTTTGATGAACATGGAAACCAAAGAAATCCTTGTTGCTCGTGCAAAGACTGTTGTTATCGCAACGGGCGGCGCAGGTAGATTGCATTATCAAGGCTTCCCGACGTCTAACCACTACGGCGCAACGGCTGACGGTTTGGTGCTTGGGTATCGCGCAGGCGCAAAGCTTTTGTATCCTGAAACGTTGCAATATCACCCCACGGGCGCGGCAGAGCCTACGCAAATTTACGGTGCGCTCGTAACTGAAAAAGTTCGTTCGCTTGGCGCTCAACTCGTCAATAAAGACGGTGTTGCGTTCGTTAATCCCTTGGAAACGCGTGACGTTACGGCTTCTTCGATTATCCGTGAATGTAAAGAGAGAGGAAACGGCATTCAAACGACGGACGGCGAAGGCGTTTGGCTTGATACCCCGCTTATCGATATGATTCACGGCGAAGGTACGATTGAAAAGCGTATCCCCGCAATGCTTCGTATGTTCGGCAAGTACGGTATCGACCTTCGTAAAGAGCCTATTTTGGTATATCCGACCCTTCACTATCAAAATGGTGGTTTGGATATCGGCGCAAACGGTATGACTTGCGTTGAAAATCTTTACGTTGCAGGCGAAGCTGTTGGTGGTATCCACGGTACGAACAGACTTATGGGTAATTCTTTGCTCGACATTATCGTATTCGGTAGAAACGCAGGTCAACAAGCAGGCGAAAAGTGTAAGAGCGTAGAACTTAAAGAACTTACGCTTGACCACGTTAAAGAGTTCGAAAAGGAACTTGAAGACGCAGGTATCTCTTCTGAAATGCCTTCGCCTAGACTTCTTCCCGATTATAGAAGGCAAGATAAGTAAAAAATTAATATAATAAGTTATAAATACTTTTAGACAAAACGCACAAGTGTACGCTTTGTGCGTTTTTGTCCGCAACTATTTGGAGGTTATATATGGAGTATTTAGGAATAACTGCCAGCGCGTTATTATCTACGCTTTTCATTGTATTCGTGGTAATTTCAATCGGTATGTTGCTCGGCAGAATAGAAGTTAAGGGGATTTCCCTTGGTACGGCAGGCGTTTTGCTTGTTGCAATACTCTTTGGCGTATTGTTCTCGTTCGTGGATTCCTTCAGCGTTGGCGAAAAGACGATTACGCTTTGGGGTGATTCCGTTGAAAAGACGCTTGGTAATATTTCAAGCTTGGGTACGGTTATGTTCGTTACGGCGGTTGGCTTGATTGCAGGCCCGAAATTCTTCCGTTCGTTCAATAAAAGTATGGTTTCCTATCTCGTTATGGGCGCGGTTATCGTATTGATCGGCGTAGGAATTACCGTTTTAATTAGCGCGATTGATCCGAACATGGATATCGCAATGGGCGCAGGTTTGCTTTCTGGCTCGCTTACGAGTACGCCCGCGTTCTCCGCAGCGAAAGAAGCGGCAAATGCGATCAGTAAAGATTTCGCGGATAGAGTTACCGCAGGGTATGGTATCGGCTATTTATACGGCGTTTTGGGCGTAGTTTTATTCGTTCAAATCATGCCTAAGATTTTGAAAGTTAATATCGAAGAAGAAAGAGCAAACTTCGTTGCGGCAAACACTATTCAAGTCCAAAACGACGAAAAGAAGCGCTCGGTTATCCACGACTTTGGTTTCTTCTCCTTCTTCTTCACGGTAGCGCTTGGTATGGCTATCGGCGCGATTAAAATTCC
>JAZQZK010000114.1:0-2301 GCA_045634025.1 Candidatus Scatosoma sp. | reverse complement strand
CAAGTTGTTTATATTTCATATTTTGATAAAATAGGGGAAATTTTCTAAAAGTATTTCTTCTGAAATTAATAATTTTTGACTGCAAATTTTGAAAATAAAATCGTGTTCGTGAAACATAGATTGTGAAACTTTTAATTATTTCCAATATATAAGGGGAATACCTAGCTAAAATTTGAGGGATTTTTAATGAAAACTGTTTGTGTTGTCGGTGGTGGACCTGCCGGCTTGATGGCTGCTTACGCAAGCGCAAAAAATGGTCACAAAGTAATTTTAATAGAGAAAAATGAAAAGCTCGGAAAGAAAATCTATATCACGGGTAAAGGGCGTTGCAATTTTACAAATGATACTGCGCCTGATGATTTCTTACTTAACGTAGTACGCGGAGAACGATTCTTAAAAGGTAGCATTTACTCCTTTTCTTCTCAAAAAGTAATGGATTTTTTCGAAAATTTCGGTCTTTCTATTAAAGTAGAAAGGGGAAATCGCGTATTTCCAAGCAGTGATCATGCAAGCGACGTAACAAAAACGCTTGAAAAAGCCTGCAAATCAGTAGGGGTTGATATATTTTTGAACGAAACTGTAGAAAATATAAATACTATGCGTGACATAATTACTTTGTCTGACATAGATAGTACTCAAAATAATGATATTATGCCACGCATAGTTTCCATACAAACGTCAAAACGCTTAATTGAATGCGACGTATGTATCGTTGCAACAGGGGGATTGAGCTATCCGACGACAGGTTCGACGGGTGACGGGTATAAATTCGCAAAAATACACGGACATTCTATCGTAGATTTAAGACCTGCGCTTTGCGGATTCGAGCTTGAAGGCAGTTATTTTAAGGATTTACAAGGCTTGTCGCTTAAAAACGTTTCTTTAACTGTAAAAAACGGCGGAAAAACGGTATTTAACGGACTTGGCGAAGCGTTATTTACGCATTTTGGCATTTCAGGACCGTTAATTTTATCCGCATCTTCGCTTATAAATCGCTTAGATCTAAAGGGGATTGACGTTTCCATCGATTTCAAACCTGCTTTGGATGAGCAAACGTTAGATAAAAGATTATTGCGTGATTTTGAGAAGTTCAAAAACAAGAAAATTTCCAACGCTTTGGCTGAATTATTACCGCAAAAACTCATTTTTGCAGTCTTATTTGTTGCGGGTATTCCCGAAAGCAAAAACGTCAATATTCTCACGAAACAAGAGCGTTTAGCGTTATTAACCACATTAAAGCAGTTCCCTTTAAAAATAAAGGCTTTAAGGGGTTTTCAAGAAGCTATCGTCACGTCGGGCGGGGTTTCGCTTACGGAAATCAATCCTAAAACGATGGAAAGTAAAAAGGTACAGGGTTTGAAGTTTTGCGGAGAAGTTTTAGACGTTGACGCATTTACAGGCGGATTTAATATGCAAATCGCCTTTTCTACTGGATTTGCAGCAGGGGATAGCATAAAAGATTGATAGTCTTTCGTTAAAATCGTTGACGAAAGTTAATATTTGTGTTAAAATAGTTACGCTGACTATAAAATAGACTTATTTTACGATAGACACAACCATTTGGAGTTGATTTTATGCAAATTATTCGTGGCGCGACTACAATTTCAAAGGACAACAAAGAAGAGATTTCTTTAGCGGTAAAAGAACTTTTAGACGAGATTTTTTCCAAAAATTCCTTAGACAAGGAAGCAGTAAGAGGTTTAGTCTTTTCTTTAACGACGGATATCCATTCTTTTCACCCTGCAAAAGCGGCAAGGGAGTGCGGTTATGATTTTGCGCCGCTATTTGCTTGCGTAGAGCCTGAAATTGAAGGCGGATTAAAATTTTGCATACGAGTAATGGTCTTAGTCGAGCTTGGAAACAATTCAAAAAACAACTTAAAACACGTATATCAAAAGGAGGCAAAGATTTTGAGAACAGATATTTCTTCAATTTATAACATTGCTTTGGACGGTCCTGCAGGGAGCGGAAAGAGCACGACTGCGAAGGCTTTAGCGAAAGAATACAACATTTTGTACTTGGATACGGGCGCAATGTATAGAGCCTGCGGATTAAAAGCAATCCGTTTGGGTATTAACCCGAAAGATGCGAAAGGCGTAGAAAGCTTTATTGATAATATTGATCTCAAAGTGGAATACTTGGACGGAGCGCAGCATACTTATTTAGACGGGGAAGACGTTTCCGAAAAAATAAGAGAAAACGCCGTGTCTATGGCGGCATCCGACATTTCCGCGCATCCCTGCGTTCGCGTTAAAATGGTTGAAATGAAGTCGGAGGCCAAGCGGGCTTAGGAAGACAACT
>JAZQZK010000113.1:0-2891 GCA_045634025.1 Candidatus Scatosoma sp. | reverse complement strand
CTCCTTCGTGAAAACAGCAAGAAGAACAAGAAGAAAAAGGCAGTCGTAGTCGAAGAAGACGACGAAGTAGAAGTGGACTATACCACCATGACCCTGGAACAACAAGCCAACTACGAAGCCGAACTCGCGCGAAAACGCGCTTTGGCAGCGGCAAACTCGCCCGAAGGCAAGAAATCTCTTGCAATGAACAAGGACTGGGACTATATCGTTTCAAGAAAGGATAAATCGGTTGAACTCACGGACAGTGGCGCTCGTAAAGCAGAACGTTTCTTCCGTATCGACAACATCGCGGAAATTGCGCATGCCGACCTTAACCACCATATCCAACAAGCGCTCAAAGCGCACAAGCTCTTCAAGCTCGACGAAGACTATATCGTAAACGAAGGCGAAGTCGTTATCGTTGACGAATTCACGGGCAGATTGATGATCGGTCGTCGTTACTCGGACGGCTTACACCAAGCAATCGAAGCGAAGGAAGGCGTAGAGGTTAGAAGCGAAAACAAGACCTACGCAACCATCACCTTCCAAAACTACTTCAGATTATATAGCAAACTTTCGGGTATGACGGGTACGGCAAAGACGGAAGAAGCGGAATTTAGAACGATTTACTCGCTCGACGTTGTGGAAATCCCGACGAACAGAGCCGTTCAACGTGTGGACTTGCCCGACATGGTCTATTCGACCGTAGACGGTAAAAAGCGCGCGATTGTCAACGAAATCGTTGAACGCCACGCGGCAGGTCAACCTATCCTCGTTGGTACTTCGTCCGTTGATAAGTCGGAAGAAATCTCCAGACTTTTGAAGAGAAACGGCGTTAAACATAACATCTTGAACGCAAAGAACCACGAACGCGAAGCGGAAATCGTAGCGCAAGCGGGTAAGAAAGGCGCGGTTACCATTTCCACGAATATGGCGGGCCGTGGTACGGACATCTTGCTCGGTGGTAACCCCGAATACCTTGCGAAAAAGCGTTTGCGCGAAGAAGGCGCAAGCCCCGAAGATATCGAACTTGCAATCAGTACGTACATCACTGACGTACCTGAAAATATCCAAACCCTTCGCGACCGCTACGTTAAAGTCTATGACTATTACAAGGCTCAAACGGACGCGGAAAAAGAAGAAGTAATCGCAGCGGGCGGTCTTTGCATCATCGGTACCGAACGTCACGAATCTAGACGTATCGACAACCAGCTCCGTGGCCGCGCAGGTCGTCAAGGCGACATCGGTTTATCGGTATTCTTCTTGTCCTTGGAAGACGATCTCGTTAAGCGTTTCGGTGGCGAAAGAATGAAGATGCTCTACAACACCTTCAAGATCGACGAAGACACCTGCTTACAATCCAAAATGCTCTCTCACGGTATCGAAAACGCGCAAAGAACTATCGAAGGCAGAAACTTCGGTATCCGTAAAAACGTCCTTCAATACGACGACGTCATGAACAAACAACGTGAAGTTATGTACGCAGAACGTATGAAGGTCTTGAAAGGCGAGGACGTGCACGAACAAGTGCTTAAATATATCCCCGACTACGTTGCCGAAGTCGTTGGTAGCGCAGTCAACGTGGAAGACTTGCCCGAGCTTTGGAGCGAACTCGAACTCAACCAAGCCCTTGAAGCGAAGATTTTACCTGAAGGCAGTGACTACGTAACCCGCGAAAAACTTATGAGATGGGACTACGAAACCGCGCTTCAAAAAATCACCAAGAAAGCAATCAAGGAATACGAAAAGAAAATCGAAGAACTCAAGGCTCTCGGCGTGGACTTCCACAACGCGGAAAGACAAGTCTTGCTCATGACAGTTGATAGAAACTGGATCGACCATATCGACGCTATGGACCAACTCCGTAAAGGTATCGGTCTTCGCGCGTACGGTCAGGTTGACCCCGTCATCGCGTACAAGAAAGAAGGCTTTGATATGTTCGACGAAATGGTTGAACGTATCCAAAGAACGACGATTTCCGTGCTTTTGAAGGTCAAGGTAGAAATGCGTCCCGCGCAACCTACTCAACCTACAAGACCCGCGCCTGCCCCTACCCAAACGGCGCAACAAACGGCGCGTAAGCCCCTTCGCAGACAAATGCCCGTGCCTTTGAGCGCGATGTCTTCAAATCAATCTACCGGGGCAAGCGAAAACGCGAACGCTAACGAAGAGAAATAAGGAAAAGTATGTTCAAAGCAGACGATTATAGATACAAAATTCAAAACATGCGCGAAGTCTTGAAAGAAGCAGGCTACGCGCTCGATATCGAAAACCAAAAGGTACGCCTTGCGGAGCTTGAAAAAGAACAGGAAAACCCCGAAGTTTGGCAGGACCTTGAACGCTCCACCAAAATCAACAAGGAGTTATCCGCTATCCGCAACAAAATCACGGCGTACGAAGACGGCGCGCAGGCTCTTTCCGACGCAGGCGACGTTATAGACCTTATCGAAGAAACGGGCGACGAAAGCTTGGTTGCCGAGCTTGACGAAATGCTCGCCACGGCGGAAAAAGAAATCGAAGATATGCGTATCCGCGCGATCTTGAAAGGACCTTACGACAACCACAACGCCATGTTGACTTTGCACGCAGGCGCGGGTGGTACGGAAGCATGCGATTGGTGTCAAATGCTTTACCGTATGTACTGCCGTTATTGCGAAAAGATGGGCTTTAAAGTGTACGAGTTGGACCGCGAAGCTGGCGACGGCGCTGGGTATAAGAGCGTGGACTTCCGCGTGGAAGGTGAAAATGCCTACGGCTACTTGAAGGCGGAAATGGGCGTGCACCGTTTGGTGCGTATTTCACCCTTCGACGCAAACAAACGTCGCCAAACTTCCTTCTCCTCGCTTGATGTTATGCCTGAGGTTGAGGACGACAACGTAGTGGAAATCAACGACGATGATATTCGTATCGGT
>JAZQZK010000112.1:0-3592 GCA_045634025.1 Candidatus Scatosoma sp. | reverse complement strand
GGCTTTTGGCAGCGCATTGGTCAAAGAGCTGTTTACCAATATTTTCAGCGTTATCAATTTCCCATTTCTGCTGATTTTAGTGTGCGTAGTGTTTACAGCTCTCATCCAAAGCTCCTCTGCTCCTAGCGGTGTTGTGATTACCATGGTGGGTACAGGTGTTATGGAGCTGGAGTTGGCGCTGTTTATTGTACTGGGCGCAAATATCGGTACTTGCGTAACAGCACTACTGGCATCCGTCGGTGCGGTGGCAAACGCTAAGCGGGTTGGCCTTATCCACTTTACTTTTAATGCCATTGGTACTGCGTTATTTGCTATCCCCCGTCCTTCGAGCAAGAACGTACTCCGCGTTGCGAACTGGGCGGAATATATCGACGGCGGAGATTCGGATAGCGAACTCGTCCACGAATTTGAAGCTTGGTACAAAGAACAAACGGGCGAAGATTTGAAGGTTGAGTATAGCGTGGCGGACGATAACGAGTCCCTTTATTCCATGATTAAAATGGGCGATGAGTTCGACCTTGTCTGTCCTTCGGAATATATGATTATGAAGCTTGGCGACGAAGATAGGCTCATCCCCTTCCCCGAAAGCTTTTTTGATGCAACTATTGAAGAGAACTATTACGTTCGTAACGTTTTACCCTTTATCGCTGAAACCTTTGAAAGCAACGTCATTAGCGAAAGCAATCAAAGAAAATGGTCGGACTATGCGGCTGGGTATATGTGGGGAACGACGGGGTTTGTTTATAATCCCGAGTTCGTAAACCCTGAACACGTGAAGTCTTGGAGTGTTTTCACAAACCCCGAATATAAGAATAAAATTACTTCAAAAAACAACGTGCGTGATACCTATTTTGCTGGGCTTGGTATGTATTACGAAACGGAACTTTTATCGCTTAAAGATAGGTATTCAAATCGTCAAGTAGATAAGAGTTATTATCAAACTGAACTCTCTCGTCTTATGAACGATACTAACGAAGATACCATGACGAACGTTAAGGATATCTTAAAGGGTATCACTTCAAACCTTTACGGGTTTGAAACGGACGAAGGAAAAAATGATACGATTGCAGGCAAGGTAACCATCAATTTTCAATGGAGTGGCGATGCCGTGTATATCATGGACGAAGCGGAAGAAGCAGGCACTTACCTGCACTACGCTATCCCTGAAAGCGTTTCAAATCTTTGGTTTGACGGTTGGGCAATGCCTAAATCCTGCCAAAATCAAAAAGCGGCAATGATGTTTATTAACTTCCTTTCCATGCCTGAAAACGCCGTTAGAAATATGAATTATATCGGCTATACGAGCTGCATCGGCGGAGAAACCGTTTTTAATGAAATTTGCGACTGGTACGGCGCGGAAGATGACGACGAAACGGCGGTTGATTACGATTTAAGCTATTATTTTGGCGAAGGTTGTGTTTTGAAAACGCCTGAAGAACAATTAACCCGTCAACTCTTCGCGCAATACCCCGACGAAAAAACCTTAGAGCGTTGCGTTGCGATGCAATACTTTAGAAGAGATGAAAACCGTCGCGCGAACGATATGTGGAGCGATATTACGTTCTTCTAATTAAATAAAAACTAAAATAGAAAAATATAGCAAAAAACTGATATACACCTTCAAAAGTTAGACATTTTTTGAAGGTGTATATTTTTATAAATAAAAAAGCGCGATGACTCACTGAGGACTCTATACCTCTGCGAATCATCGCACCCACATTCAAATCTATTTATTTTTCATCATCATTGAATTTACCAAGTAAACCACTCAATATGAACAACGCACCCAATAAACCGTGGCTCGACCTCTTTTTTCCATGTTTCATATTGATTATACCATTGATAGTTCCACCTATGACACCAATACAACAAGCTACAATAAATAACCATTTAATAAACTCCATTGTATCCATTACATTACCTCCGAAACTCTATTATAGCATGTTATAAAACTAATAACTATTACAGATGGGTTCATATATTATCATAACCCTCTTTTCCTTATTCAAAATTGTTTGAATTCTCTTCTTTCTTCTCTACCGAGATTAACAAAGAACGCAATAAGGAAGAATACCCCTGCTGAAATCCAAGCGGTTGGGTTAGAAAAACAAGCCCAACTGAACGAGATTTTCGCTAACGTAAACGAGCAAACGACTCGCGCTAGAAGTTCGATAATACCGCCAAGCGTAGCCGTCACGCTCTTACCCATGCCTTGCAACGATTCTCTAAACGTGTAAATAAGCGTTAAGAAGAAATACATGGACGCTTGGATAAGTACGTACTTGAACACAAGGTCGTACACTTCTTGTCCTGCGGACGGTAGCAACGCGTTGGAGACAGGATAGGTTACGCCGAGTATAAACGCTATACTTACAAGTAAAATCCCACCACCGACGATTACCGCCGATTTCATACCTGAGCGGATTCTATCCAGGCGGTTTGCGCCGTAGTTTTGTCCGCAATAGGTCGCCATTGCCATGCCGAAGGCTTTTAATACGCCGCTATCAATAACCCGTGAAATTTTACTGCCCGCGCCCTGCGCCATCGCGTACTGCGGGGGATATAAATTAAAGGAGCGTTGTTGTATCATACAACCGATCGCCGTGATTGAGAACTGAAACGCCATCGGAATCCCGATAGAAAGGTGTTTTAACGCAAAGCCTAACGAGAAATTAAAATCCTATTTCTTTAATCTTAATACGGATAAGCGTTTGAGTATTACTACTAACCCGAAAATAGACGCTACGCCTTGGGAAATCACCGTCGCCCAACCTGCCCAAGCCACGCCTAAATCGAACACGAAGAGCAACGAATCAAGCGCTAAATTTAATACTGCGCTGATAACTAAAATATATAGCGGAGTTTGTCCGTCGCCAAAGGCGAGCATGACTTGTGAGATTAAATTGTAGAACATTGAAAACAAAATACCCGAAAAGATTGCGCGGACGTACGAATGCGCGTAACCGATATACAGGTCGTTCGTTTTCAAAATTTTTAAGATATCGAGCGCGAATACGACTGAAAACACGCTCAAAACAACCGAAATAATTACCGTCAAGCAAATTGACGCGGCAAAGCTTTTTTTGATTTTTTCGTCGTCCTTTGCGCCGACGAATTGAGAAAGCAATATCCCAAACCCGCCCGAACAGCCCTGCGAAAAGCCAAGCACGAGAAAACATAGCGAGCCTGTTAGATTTATCCCCGTAACCGCTTCCGCGCCGAGCGATAAGCCGACTATCATCGTATCGGCAAGGGCGTAAAACTGTTGCAGGACGTAATTCAAAATAATCGGCAACGTGAAGAAGAAAATGTTTTTCGTCGGGTTACCAACCGTCATATCAATATTTTTCATATCTCTTTTGCGTTACGGAAGTTCTATCTCGTACAAATCCTTTTCGGGGATTTTTTCTTTGGATTGTTCGACGAACTTCTTGACTTCCGCCGCCGCCTTTTCAACTGCAATATTCGTACCTGCCCCTGCGATACAACCGCCCGGACACCCCATACCTTCAATCAAGCAACCGTTCTTTTTTCCGAGTTTTGCGAGTAACAAGATTTTCTTACACTCGTCCAAGCCTTCCGCATGTTCGAT
>JAZQZK010000111.1:0-6334 GCA_045634025.1 Candidatus Scatosoma sp. | reverse complement strand
CATGGCTACGATCCGACTTGGTTATCGAAGTTAAGTCCGAAAGAAGAAAAGAGATTATTGCTTCTCAACGCGTAATCATCGAAGCCGAAAAGGCAGCAAAAGAAGCTGCAAAAGCTGCTAAGGAAGCTGAATTCTTCGCAAATATCCACGTTGACGACGTAGTAGAAGGAAAGGTAGAAAGAGTTACTGCTTTCGGCGCATTCGTATCCGTAAACGGATTTGATTGCCTTGCTCACGTTTCCGACTTGTCTTGGACTGGCGTTGCATCGGTTACCGACGTTTTGGAAATCGGTCAAACCTATCAATTCAAAGTATTGAAGATCAACGAAGAAGCTAAGAAAGTTTCTATCGGTTACAAGCAACTTCAACCCCAACCTTGGGATCTCGCTGCTGAAAAATATGCAGAAGGCGATGTTATCCACGGTAAGGTTGTAAGAATCGTACCTTTCGGCGCATTCGTAGAAGTTGAAAAGGGAATCGACGGTCTCGTACACGTTTCTCAAATCTCTCACGAATTCCTTGAAAATCCCACGACGGTTCTTACCATCGGTCAAGAAATCGACGCGAAGATTCTTAAGCTTGACTGCGCAGAAAAGAAAATGACGCTTTCGATTAAAGCGCTTGAACCCAAGCCCGAAGTTGAAAGAAAACCCAAGGCTAACAAGGTAGAAGGCGAAGAAGAAGGCAAGAGCAAGAAAGCTGCAAAAGCTAAACCCGCTGAAGAAGTTACCGAATGGAACGAAGGCGGTTCTGAAGGTATTTCGATTGCAGATTTGCTCAATAAGAACTCCTGATTGTTTTAGTCTATAGAAAAATCTGAAATAAAAGCTTGCTTTTTTGATTAAAGGCAAGCTTTTTCGTTTATAAATAAACGTTACAATCTTTAAGGAGAATAATTATGCAAACCAAGCAAGGAAACATTAAAATTGCAAGTGAAAACATGATGCCTATTATCAAGAAATGGCTTTATTCCGACAAAGACATATTTCTTCGTGAAATCGTCGCTAACGGCGTTGACGCCATCACGAAATATAAAAAGTTAGTGGACTTAGGCGAAACGGAAAAACTCGACGAACACTATAAAATCTCCGTAACCGTCGATAAAAAAGCAAAAACTTTAACGGTAGAGGATAACGGTATCGGCATGACTGCCGAAGAAGTTGAAAAATACATCACGCAAATCGCCTTTTCTGGCGCGGAAGATTTCATTCAAAAATACGAAAACGCTTCTGGGGACGGTATTATTGGGCATTTCGGTCTAGGTTTCTATTCCGCGTATATGGTTTCTGAAAACGTTGAAATTTACACTAAAAGCTACAAAAACGAGCCGGCAGTAAAGTGGGAATCGGACGGAAACGCTACCTATACGCTTACTGAAACGGATAAAGCGACGCACGGCACGAAGATCGTTATGCATATCGCAAAAAGCGAAGAAGAGTTCTTAAAAGAACCTACCATTCGTCAGTTGTTAAAGAAATACTGCTCGTTCATGCCTTATGAAATCTATTTGAACGAAACGGGCGATATAGAAAAGGATAAGCCGATCAATACCACGACTCCGCTGTATCTTAAAGATCCGAAGGAATGTACGGAAGAAGAATATAAAAACTTCTACATGGAAACGTTTGCCGACTACAACGAACCGCTTTTCCAAATCCATTTGAATATGGAATATCCTTTCCGCTTAAAGGGGATTTTGTATTTCCCGCAAGTGAAAAAGCAACAGGTACAGCTTGAAAAAGGTCAAGTTAAACTCTATTGCAACCAAGTCTTTATTGCGGATAATATAAAGGAAGTTATTCCCGAATTCCTTATGCTTTTGAACGGTGTAATCGACTGTCCCGATATTCCCTTGAACGTCTCGAGAAGCTTTTTACAAAACGATAAAGAAGTTCAAAAAATATCCAAGCACATTACCAAAAAGGTTGCTGATAAATTAACGTCCCTTTATAAAACGGACAAGGAAAAATACGAGACCTGCTGGAAAGATATCTCTACCTTCATTAAATTCGGTTGTATTAAAGATGAAAGTTTCTATGAAAAAGTAAAAGATATCATTATTTTTAAGAATTTAGCAGGGGAATATAAGTCGATCAACGACTATTTTGGCGAAGAAGTCTCTGAAGAAGACGCTAAAACGGGGATACAACCCAAGCCGATTTACTACGTCTCAGACGAAGCGCAACAAGCTCAATATATTTCCATCTTCAAAGAAGCAGGGCTTGACGCAGTTCATTGCGAGCATTATATCGACCCGCATTTCATTAGTTTTATCGAATATAAAAACCATAAAAAATGCAGGTTTGTCCGCATAGACGCAGACCTTGATAATGCCTTGAAATCCGACGAAGAAATCAAAGAAGAAGACTACGCCGATATCCTTAATCTATTCAAGGAAAAACTTATAAATAAAGACGTTCAAGTCAAGGTAGAAAAGCTTAAAAATACAAACACTTCGGCAGTTATTAACGTTGAAGAGTTTATGCGTAGAATGACGGAAATGAATGAATTTTATGGTATGACCGACAACGATCTTCTAAAGACCGCAACGCTTATCGTAAACGTAAACAATCCTATCGTAGCCGATCTTCTTAAACAACCAGAAGAAAAGCAAGAGCTTTTAATCAATCAAATCTATTATCTTGCTATAATCGCTTATAAAAAGCTTACCCCTGAAGAATTAGCCGATTTCACAAACCGCACCACAAAACTGTTACTTGAATATAGTAAATAAACTTAAAATAAAGAAAAAACACTTTCGAAAGAAGGTGTTTTTTTTGTTCTAAAAACAAAATTATCCACATAAAATAGAGTAAATGTTAGAGTTTCTTTCGGACAATCTTAAATTTGCATTAAAAAGCTTAAATTTACAACGCCTTTACGAGATTCGTGTCCGCGCGGGACAACCTACTAGGATAAACTATGGCGGGTTATATGAGTTTTTAGGCGAGCAGGGAATCGTTTATTCCAAAGAAAACGCTTTAATTTGCAGTAAAAAAGAGCTGGAAGATATGGTATATTCCGCAGGTGAGTTTTCCGTTTACGCCGTAGAAGAGCAAATTAGACGCGGATTTATTACAGCGAAAGAAGGAGTTCGTATAGGGTTGGTCGGGGAATACGTATTTACCAAAGGACAACCGATTACCATTCGCAATATTTCATCGCTTTGTATAAGAGTCCCGCATAAAATCGTTGGTTGTTCAAGCGAAATTTACGAAACTTGTTATAAAAACGGACTTAAAAATTTATTGTTATTATCCCCACCGGGATTAGGAAAAACCACGATTTTGAAGGATTTAATAACGACAATCAGTCAAAAAACGCTAAAAAATATACTTATTTGCGACGAACGCGGTGAACTTTTCGACGAAGACCTTGGCCCAACCTGTGATGGGATTATTTACGCAAGTAAAAGCGTTGCATTTGAAGCAGGAATACGCGCCATGCGTCCCGACGTAATCGTCACGGACGAGATAACCGACGCCGATATCCCAGCAATAAAGAAGATAATCGGTAGTGGGGTAATCGTGATTGCTACCGCGCACCTAAATTCTATGGAAAGCGTTATAAAAAACAACATGGATTTATTTGAATATTACGTCGTTTTGGACGAGCATACCATAGGCAAAATTCAATTTATACACGATAAGTCAGGAGAAATCGTAAAATGTCCGTAAAAATTTTACTGTGTCTGGCATTGTTAATATTTACGAGTGGCATAGGTTATGCCTTCGCAGCAAAATATCGAAGACGAAAACTATTTTTTTCGCAGTTTTATGAGTTTAATCAAAAATTCATACAAGAACTTGCCTATTCCAAGCGACCGATCAAGGAATTTATTCTATCATACCCCTATAAAGGCGATTTTTTATCTCTTTTAGTCGAATATCGAGAAAACCTTGGCAAAGATAATCTCTTTAACGAATACTTTTCACTAAATACCTTTTTAAGCGTAGAAGAAGAAAAGATGATCATTGAGTATTTTCATCAACTTGGGAAAGGGGATAGCGACTCGCAAAAAAGCATCTTTTCAAATCGCTCGAAAGAGCTAGAAAAAATCAAAGAAAAAACGGAAAAAGATTATAAAAAATACGCGGAATTATACGTAAAATTAGGCGTTTTAGTTGGATTTGCAATAATTATCGTAATCATCTAATAAAAAAAGGAGTGCAATGGACATTTCAATTATCTACAAAATTGCGGCGATGGGGATAATCATTACCGTCGTCTGTCAAATCCTTAAAAAATCCGACCGTGACGATATCGCCATGTTCGTAAGTATTATCGGGGTCATTCTCGTTTTAACGGTAGTTGTGGGTATGATCGGCGATTTATTTAGTCAAATACAAGATATTTTTGAATTAAGCGTTACAGGGGACAAGTTATGGAAATTATAAAAATAATCGGCGTTGCGTTTATTACCGCCGTTTGTTCTTTGCTGATTAAAGCTACAAAACCTGAACTCTCTTTTGCCGTAAACACGGTTGGCGTACTTATAATTTTCTTTCAAATCTTAACGAAAATACCGCAAATAACAGGGTTTTTCACGCGTATCGGCGCGTTAAGCGGAATGGAAAACGGAATGATAAAACTCTTATTAAAAATGGTTGCAATCGGCTATTTAACGGAATTTTCTTCGGGATTATTAACGGATTTTGGGAGTGTTTCGCTTGCCGATAAGGTCATTCTTGCCGGTAAAATAACGATAATTCTTTTATCCTTGCCGATTTTTGAAAGTCTTTTGAAGATTATGCAAGCCTTTTTACACGGATAGTTATGAAAAAGAAAATTCTCTATTTTATCGTGATTATTTTTGTTTTCTCGCAAATTTTTTGCTTGAATACTATTACTGTTATGGCGGAAGGAACGGACGTTCCTATACTAAACGATATCATTGACGAATCGTTAGAAAATTTAGAGCTTAACGAACTTGAAGAATACCTATCAAAGACTATTTTTTCAAGCAAGGGAGTCAAAGAGCGGTTAATTGAATACGTAAAAGGTGGAAAGACTGATTTTTCAAGTATTTTTTCACAAATAGCGGAAATATTCTTCAAAGAAGTAAAAGAACTTTTTCCTGTATTTGCAACGGTTACGGCAATTTCGTTGCTTTGCGGGATTTTATCTTCCCTGCAAGCAGGTGATATGCGAAAAGGGATTGATAGCATTATCTTCATAATCGCCTTCGTCGCCACGCTCATTCCTGTTCTGCAGGTCATAGGGCGTTGCTTTTCAGACGCGGAAAATTGCGTACTCGAAATGAAAAAGCAAATGGAAATACTATTCCCCGTGCTTTTAACGCTTTTAACGGCAAGCGGTGGTGGTATATCCGTTGCCGTTTGTAAGCCGTCCGTTGCCTTTTTATCAACGACGATGGTGGGAATAATTTCAAGATTCGTATTCCCGATAACCCTGTTAATTTTCTCTTTTTGTGTTGCAAATAGGCTTTCCGATGACTTCAAGTTCGGAAAATTTATAGCCGTTTTTAAGAGCTTGAATAAATGGATACTCGGGATTGCAATTTCTATCTTCGGACTATTTTTCACCGTGCAAGGCATTACCGCCGTTGCCTACGACGGTATCGCTCGTCGCGCAGCAAAATACGCGATAGGGAACGGCGTTCCGATTATCGGCGGATTTCTCTCTGGGGGATTTGACCTTGCAATTGCGGGTAGTATTCTGATAAAAAATTCTTTAGGGTATTTAGGCGTTTTGCTTATGCTATCAAGCATTTTTGAACCGCTTATACTCTTAATTTCAACAAATCTTTTACTAAAGCTTTGTTCTGCGATTACTTCGCCGTTCGCAGAGAGTAAAATCTCTGATTTTTTAGCGGAAACGGCGGACTGTTTGAACTACTTATCGGCAGGGATTTTATTTACAGCTTTTTTATATTTTCTTTGCATCGTTATACTAATTTCAACGACGGGAGTGTTTTTATAATGACGGAATATTTAATGAAAATTATGGGTATTGCCTTGATTGCAGTTATCTTGACAAACCTGTTACCGACAGGTAAAACGTCGACGTTGATTAAGAATATCCTTCGACTATGTATGTATTTATGTATTCTTACGCCAGCGTTCGATTTTTTTCATTCGTTAGGCGGAAACACTAAACAAACTTTTCTTGAATTTTTCACAGATTATTTTTCAGAATCAGTCATAGCTACGGACGAGTCATACATAAAGTATTGTAGCGAAAAATCCATTCAAAACGCCGAAAATGGCTTAGAAAAAAAGATTTTAGAAGAATACGGATTCACGGTTGAAATTGAGTTACAAGCAAGCGTAGTAACAAGTACATTTGAAATTAAAATCGAAAAAGGATTTCT
>JAZQZK010000110.1:0-6873 GCA_045634025.1 Candidatus Scatosoma sp. | reverse complement strand
AAAAGACAAATCATAAAATCTTCATAGATTAATTGAGTTTAATAAATAAAGCATATTTTTCACGGAAGCGAGTTCGAAAGTAAGGACTTATAAGTAGTTTGGACAAATATAGAAAATAACACAAAACGCCTAATTTTAGGCGTTTTTTGTGTTAAAATATAGGTTTTGATGGCGTGGGAAGTGTGCAGACTTTGGAGCACATCACCTGCTCTTTGTTTTTGGATGATTAAGTGATTACTGACGAGAGTCGTGGGACGAGCTACCCGTTAAGCAAGGCGTTGATAATGCTTTGTAGGGGCGAGATAAGTGAGCGCCAAGCAGTATCCCGTTTCTTGTCGTGATGATGTTTTAGTAGGTCAACTTTGGAGTCTTGTCAACTTCATCAATCGGAACTTCCACCTTTTCGCCAAGCAAGTCGGCACGTATCGTGGTGTAGAGCCATTCACGCAGGTGGCGGTTGGGAGCTCCTAATACGTGTTGAGAATAATAGAACGATAGGTTGTTTACGAGATCGACGGCGGCGTACGCGCCTGCAGCGCCGCCCCAGCCAAAATCTGTTTGGGCGGGATTTTGGAGAGGTGTGCGCATGCCTAAACCATAGCCAAAGTTGGCGGCTTTAGAGTACATCGCGCGCTGTTTTTCCGTAAGATGATCGGTTGCCATCAGGGCAATCGTTTCTTTCTTTAAGATTACGTCCCCGATACGCAAGGCCTCCAGAAACTTGATATAGTCCTCAACGGTAGAGGTGCAACCGCCACCACCGCCAGCAAAGTCTTTTCCTAAATGGCACCAATAACGCAAGGTGGGAATGAATCGACCGGTTGATGAGTCGTAAATGTACTGTTTCGCAAAGCCTGTCCAATCTTCTAAGGGATGTAAAAAGTCGGAATTGTTCATGCCAAGGGGGGCGAAAATATGTGTTTTAACGTAGTTTTCGAACTTCTCCCCAGACACGACTTCCACAAGCGCGCCCAGAACGTCGTGCGCAAGGCTATACTTCCAGCCTTCGCCTGGTTCGTATGCCAACGGAGTTTTTGCAAACTGATTGACCGTTTCTACCGTGGGGCAGTGATTGTTCGGAATACTGTAATATTCCTCAAGCGCAGGGGTATGCATTTCGTAAGTAAGACCGGCTGTCATTTGGAATAAATGCAGGATTTTGATAGGATTTTTCGCTTTTTTGATGCCATTCTCCGTTTTTACGGTCATTTCCGAAAAAGCAGGCAGGTAATCGGACAGGTTGTCCTCTAAAGAGAACTTTCCCTGTTCCCACAGTTGCATCGCCGCCACGCAGGTGATGAGCTTCGAGCAGGAATAGATATGATATTTTTCATTTCCTTGCATAGGGATTTTGTTCTCAGGATCGGCATAGCCGCCCATATGTCTAAGGACGCACTTTCCGTCCTTATAAACGATTAAGTCGAAACCGGGAATGCCCATATTCAAAAAATGTTGGCAAAGCGCTTTGGTTTGTTCGAACATAGATTTACCTCCTAAAATAGCATAGTAGCATTATATTATAACACAATCGATAATGTCAAGTTTGGAATCCCTTGTGATTTTTTGAGCGGTTCCATTCAATCAATAAGCCGTCTTTTTCATCGGTTTATTTTTATAAGGTTAAACATTTTTCGAGCGGGATAAAACTCGGTAACGATTGATTGCTTGCGATATAGTCGCAATCCTTTATAGAACAAAGATGATAAGGCGAAGTTTTTCCAAACTTCGTATTATCGCAAAGGAATACTTTGGTTTTAGCGTTTTTAATCATCGTCCGACGAATGAAGATTTCGTCTTCAAAACAATCGTAGATCTCTCCGTCGTTATCCATAGCTTGCGCCGAGAAAAAAGCGACGTCTGCGTGGAAATTACAAATCATATTTTCCGCATATCCCCCGACCAAGACGGAAGGGTTTTCCGTTGAAACCTGTCCGCCGGTGGAATAAGCGAGAATATTATTTTTCGCCAAAAGAGAAAGGGTATCAATTCCGTTTGTAACAACGCGGATATTCTTAAATTCTTTTAAGTATTCTGCAATATAAAAAGCAGAAGTAGAACCGTCAAGAAAAATAATATCCCCGTTTTTGATGAGCTTAATTGCAGAAAGGGCAATTTTTTTCTTCTCAAAGCTATTTTGGTGGATGCGAAAAGTGAAGCTTGGCGAGAAATTATTCTCGCCGTTGATTTTTACGCCGCCGTGCGTTCTCGTCACCAAGCCTTTCTGTTGCAAAATTCCCAAGGCGCGGCGAATAGTAGAAGCGCTGACGCGCAAAACGGTGGACAACTCGTCCACGGAAGCGTATTGCTGTGTTTCTAAAATTTCCAAAATCCTTTTTTCTTGTGGTATTTTCATAAAACTGCTCACTTTGATTAAAATAATCGTTGTTTTATGCTCATTTATGCGTTTTAATGAGCAAAATAACTTTAGGATAATTTTATTTTGATTATTTTGATATTTTTAGTATAATAAAAATAAAAGGCAAAGTCAAGCAAAATATAGGAGTAAAAAGATGTTTGATGTAATCGTAATCGGTGGAGGCGTCGTCGGCGGGCTTATCTTGCGCGAATTGACAAAATATCAATTAAACGTTTGTCTTGTAGAAAAAGCAGGCGACGTGGCGATGGGGGCAAGCAAAGCAAATAGCGGTATCGTACACGCAGGGTTTGACGCCGCCATAGGTAGCTTGAAAGCGAAATTTAACGTGGAAGGCAATCGTATGATGGAAGGCGTTTGCGCGGATTTAGGCGTCAAATTTCGTCGTAACGGTTCGTTGGTCGTTGCGTTTTCACAAGAGGATTTAAAAGCTATCAACGAGCTGAAGATGCGAGGCGAAGCGAACGGCGTAGGAGACTTGGAAATCCTTTCGCAAGACCAACTCTGTGAAATGGAAAAAAATATTTCGGACTCGGCTTTGGGAGCGTTATACGCGCCCACGGGCGGTATCGTTTGCCCTTACGAGTTGACGATTGCTTCAATCGGAAACGCGATGGATAACGGCGCAAAGCTTATGACGGATTTCGAGGTATCGGCGATAGAAAAATTTGGGAACGAGTATATTGTAAAATCGACGAACGGAGAAGAAGTTAGAACGAAAATCGTCGTCAACTGCGCTGGGTTATACAGCGGTAAAATCGCGGAAATGGTAGGGGATACCGATATTCAAATCGGCGCAAGAAAAGGCGAATACGTCCTTTTGGACAGAGAGAGCGGTGATTTCGTTTCACATACTTTATTCTTTACGCCCACCAAGCAGGGTAAAGGAATTCTCGTCACGCAGACGGTAGATAATAATATTTTGCTTGGCCCTACGGCGGAAGAGCAGGAAAGCGTGGACACCGAAACAAGCGCAAACGGGTTAGCGTTTGTCATTGAAAAGGCGAGAAAAATGTGTAAAAATCCCCCGCTTTTCAATACGATTACTTCGTTTGCGGGAGTGCGCGCGTATTCGAATAGGCACGACTTTATTATTGAGGAAAGCAAGACGTCGAAGGGCGTTATTCATTGCGCAGGGATTGAATCCCCCGGACTTACCGCATCGCCTGCGATTGCAAAGTACGTCGTAGAAACGCTTATTAGCGGTATGTTGACTTTGGAAAAGAATAAATCGTTTAACGGTACGAGAAAACCCGACTATTTCTTCAAAAACCTTTCTATGGAAGAGAAGAACGAAATCATAAAGAAAGACCCGTCGTACGGTAAAATCATTTGCCGTTGCGAGCAGGTAACGGAAGGGGAAATCGTACGCGCAATCCGTGAGAATCCCCCTGCAAAGGATATAGACGGCGTGAAGAGAAGAACTCGTTCGGGTATGGGTAGATGCCAAGGCGGTTTTTGTCAGCCGTACGTAGCCGAATTGATTGCAAAGGAAGGGGGCGTGCCTTTGACGAGCGTAACGAAGAACGGAAAAGGATCAGAGATTTTAACGGGGGTGACGAAATGAAAAACACCTACGATATCGTAATAATCGGCGGCGGTCCCGCTGGGCTTGCGGCGGCTATTTCCGCGTACGATAGTGGCGTAAAAGATATTTTGATTTTAGAACGCGAAGACAGAATGGGCGGTATCCTCAATCAATGTATTCATAACGGCTTTGGCTTGACAAGATTTAAGGAAAGCCTTTCAGGCCCTGAATACGCGGCTCGATTTGTACAAGGCGTCCGCGAAAGAAAAATTGAAGTGTGGACGGAAACAACCGTTTTATCATTGACGAAAGATAAGAAAATAACGGCTATCAATACGAAAAACGGTATTTTTACTCTACAGGCAAAGTCGGTAATTTTGGCTATGGGGTGTAGGGAAAGAAGTCGTGGCGCGCTCAACGTAGCAGGTACTCGTCCAGCAGGGATTTATTCGGCGGGCACGGCGCAAAAATACGTCAATATCAAGGGCTATATGCCGGGGAAACGAGTGGTCATTCTCGGTTCGGGCGATATCGGCTTGATTATGGCAAGAAGAATGACTTTGGAAGGGGCAAAAGTGCTTGCCGTGTGCGAAATTATGCCTTACTCCAGCGGGTTAAAGCGCAATATTGCGCAGTGCTTGAATGATTTTGATATTCCGCTTTATCTCAATCACACGATTACAAAAATCGAAGGTGAAAAGCGCGTAACGGGCGTCGTCGTTTCTCAAGTAGATGAAAACAAGCAACCGATTACGGGTACGGAAATGCATTTTGATTGCGACACAGTTTTGTTCTCGGTCGGTCTTATTCCTGAAAACGAACTCACAAAGCAAGCGGGAATAGAACTGTCCCCCAGAACACGTGGCGCGGTCGTCAGCCAAACGCGCGAAACGAGTGAGGACGGTATCTTTGCTTGCGGTAACGTTTTGCAGGTACACGACCTTGTAGATTTCGTGTCTGAAGAGGCGGAGATGGCAGGCAGGTATGCGGCGAAATACGTTTTGGAAGGGAAGTTGGAACACGATTACGTCGAGGTTTTCAACGGACAAAACGTGTCCTACGTATGTCCGCAAAGGTTGGATAAGAACTTGGACGAGAACGTAAAATTATTTTTCCGCGTAACCAATACCTTTAAGAATTGTACGATTACGGCAAAGTGTGGCGATAAAATTTTGGTACAAAAGAAAAAACAAATCGCCGTGCCAGGTGAAATGGAAACGCTGATGCTTGTGAAGAATAAATTCGGCGAAATTGACGGAAATATCGAGGTTTCGTTGGAGGAGCAAAAATGAAAAAGAATTTGACTTGTATTGAATGTCCTATCGGTTGTGAAATCGAGGTAGAGTTAGAAAACGGCGTAGTTCTTTCCATGAAAGGAAATTCTTGTCTTCGCGGTAAAATTTACGCGGAAGCGGAAGTAGTGTGCCCCAAACGAGTGGTAACTTCAACCGTTCGCGCGGAAAACGGGGAAATGATCCCCGTAAAAACGGATAGGCCCGTGCGGAGAGACGCGATTTTTGAAGTAATGCAAAAAATCAATAAAGTAACGTGTAAATTGCCCGTTGCGTTAGGCGATATTCTCGTGGAAAATATTTGCGACGACGCGAATTTAATTGTGACGGGGAATTTTTAAGGGGGGGCAGATATGAAGGATTATTACGGCAAGGATGCAACGAGATTAAAAGATAAAAAACTCTTCCTATTCGATATGGATGGGACTATTTATCTCGGCGATACTTTATTTGAAGGCGTGCCTAAGCTGTTATCAAAAATCGAAAATCAAGGGGGTAGGTACGTGTTTATCACAAACAACGCCTCTAAATCGGTGCTTGACTACGTGAAAAAATTGCATCGTCTTGGCTTGACAAAGGTGACGGAAGAACACTTCTTCACTTCTGCGCAAGCGATGCTGATGCTCTTGAAAGAAAAGCACGCGAACGATTTGATTTATTTACAAGGCACGAACTCGTTGGTGTCCGAATATAAAGCAAGCGGATTAAATATAACGACGGAATATACGGACGATGCAGGCGCAATCGTTGTAGCGTTTGATCCTGAATTCACAGGCGAAAAGGTATATACGACCTCGAAAATGCTAACGAAACACGATTTGCCCTATTACGCAACGAACCCCGATTGGGTTTGCCCCGTAGAATTCGGGTACATACCCGATTGTGGTAGCATGTGCCAAAGCTATGAAAGAGCAACGGGCAAGAAACCTATTTTTATTGGAAAACCGCAACCGACTATGATTTTCGAAGTAATGAAAAAATTCGGCGCAACCCCCGAAGAAACGGTCGTCATCGGGGACAGATGTTACACGGATATTGCTTCTGGCAATAACGCAGGCGTGGATACCGTTTGCGTATTGAGTGGCGAAGTAACCCTTAAAGAAGTAAACGCGTCGCAGGGCGTTGAAAAACCCACGTTTTTATTCAATCACGTAAAAGAAATAGAGTTATAAAACCCAAGTAAGTGTTTTGTTCCGCTTTATCGTTGCACGATGTGTTTTGTATGTTCCCTGATGATGGTAGGTCGATGTAATTCATTGTTCGTTATCAAAGTGAGGAAAATTAAGTTTGCTATTGGCGGTACGCCTGTTACGCGCCCTTTCACCTGCTCCAACCAAGCACACTTCCACCACCTTGAAGTTATAGAGGTATGGAAGTGTGTTTTGCTTTTTATCCCCATTTTCCCCTGATGTATTAGTGGTAATCGTAAATACCATAAGAAATCCTATCGTGTTTCGGGCGAAAATCGGGCAAATACCACCTTTGCACGAAAATCGCTACCCTGAACATTAAGGGTTTTATCCTAAACGATACCTATTTCGTAAGAAGTGG
The DNA here is from genome assembly GCA_045634025.1 of Candidatus Scatosoma sp. Lineage (GTDB taxonomy): Bacteria > Bacillota > Clostridia > Christensenellales > Borkfalkiaceae > Scatosoma. Next base: position 128 of record JAZQZK010000110.1, on the reverse strand, counting down.
GGAAATCGGGGAAGACGGGGAAAGCCACTCTAAACCTAAAAGTTTAAAGTTTTATGCCTAACTATCCGAAAACAAACGGGGAAGTCGGGGAAATCGGGGAAGCCCTATCAAAAAGTCAAATCCCCACC
>JAZQZK010000109.1:0-3382 GCA_045634025.1 Candidatus Scatosoma sp. | reverse complement strand
CGTTTTTAACTCGACTATTTCGTTGCCAATAACTTCGTCAAGCGTTCGAAGCTGATTAGCTTCTTTAATAAGGAAGAAATGCTCGCTTTGACCGTGTACGTCCACTAAATTATCCGTCAATGAACGAAGCATGGTTGCCGTGACTGTTTCTCCGTTTATTTTAATGGTATTTTTACCGTTATCTGAGAATTTACGAGAAATGATAATTTCGCCGTCCGAATCAATATCCATTTCCCGCAAAACTTCTATTGCGCGAGAGTTTTCGGGTACGATAAACTCCGCTTTTACCAAACATTCGCTTCCCCCATAGCGTATCATCGTTCTATCGGCCTTGGCGCCAAGCACGAAATTGACGGAATCGAGAATAACCGATTTCCCAGCGCCTGTTTCGCCTGAAAGCACGTTCAAACCACCGCAAAACTCAATATTTGCGGAGTCAATTAACGCTACGTTTTTAATGGAAAGTTTTTGTAACATAATCCTACTCTATATAACTTTATCGTTTAGTTTATTTAATAAAATCGGTGATTTTTTGCACTACGCTTTTCGCCGCTTCGTTGTCTGAGCATACGACGAGAAGGGTGTCGTCACCTGCCACTGACCCAACGATTTCGGTGTAATTGAGCTTATCTACAACCGTACCTGCGTTTGCGCCGTTGCCGGTAAGAGTTTTGATAACAACGATGTTTTGCGCCGCGCGTAAGGATACGACGCACTCACGGAATAAGCTCTTCATTTTAGGAGAAATTTCGCTTTCCGTACCGTTAATATAGGTATAGCGATATCTCTTTTCCAAGCCAGCCACCTTGAATAAATGTAAATCCTTAATATCCCTTGAAATAGTGGCCTGCGTTACGACGTAATTGAGTTTATTAAGTTCCGCGCAAAGTTCTTCTTGCGTTTCAATTTCTTTATTCGAAATAATTTCCAAAATTTTTGCGTGTCTTGCAGATCTTAGCATAGTTTTTCCCTTCTTTATTTATTTAATTTACTTTTTATTTTCTTCAAAAATACTGCTTTTTGATTCATCGGAAAATCAGCGCTAAAAGGCGCCTTTCTCACCGTAATGCTTTCATTACTCCGTAATACGTCCACAACCCTACCGTCTATAACTAGCATAGAAACGCCCTTGTTTATCATCACAGTGACTTCTTCTTCGTCCGAAAATACGACGGGTCTTGAGTGTAATGACAACGCGCAAAGCGGGGTCATCATAAATACGGGCGCGTCGGGGAATAATATCGCCCCACCTGCGCTTAAGGAGTACGCCGTCGAGCCTGTAGGCGTGCAAATAAGTAATCCGTCGCCTGCGATCTCGTTACACTCGTTACCGATTGAGATGGTTGCTTGGAGAACTTGTCCACCGCTAGCAGAAAGCGCCGCGCAATCGCGTTGAATTCCGACTTCGTTCAAGGCATAATAAACTTTCCCGTCCGCTATTATTTCCAAAACGCTTCGTTCAAGGATATGGCAGTCGCCGTTTTCGAGTTTATGTAAAAGTTCCACAACACGTTCGGCTTCGTCGCGTTCATATTCCGCTAAAAAGCCCAAATTTCCGTAGTTTATACCGATTATAGGGATTTTTTTCTGCGCTGCAAATATTGCGGAATGTAATACCGCGCCGTCGCCACCAAGCACGATAAGGACGTCAACGTCGGCAATATCTTCATTTTTAGGAAACACGAAACAGGAATAATTTTGTCCTTCAAGGAAAGAAACAAAGTTCGTTACGGTTTCTTTATTTTTAATTTTTTTCTCGTTTACGACTACTCCGATTTTCATAGAGTAAACTCCAAAATATTATTTTAACTCGCCTAAAGAATTTAGTTTTACAAATTCTTTAACCACATTTTCTATCGTTAAAACAGAAACTGTGTTATTCTCCGTCGGTTTTACGTGTAAAACGTACTCTATATTTTTCCCTTTTCGTATAGGCGCGTTGACGATTTCAACGGGGTATAAGCCGATTTCAAGGCAAAAATCTACGATTGATTTTACAATCTTTGCGTGTGAAGACGGATGCACGATACCGCTTTTGCCGATATTCTTCTTTTCACATTCAAACTGCGGTTTTATAAGTAAAAATCCGTCGCCCTTTTCGCTTAAAATCTCTTTTATCGCTGGAAGTATGAGTTTTAAGGAGATAAAACTTACGTCAATGGTTACGCCGTCTATCTCTTCTGGGAAATCCGGTTTCGTCAAATAACGAGCGTTTGTATTTTCCATTTTGATAATTCTATTATCGTTAGCAAGTCGTTCATGTAAAAGACTTTCGCCAACGTCAACGGCGTAGATCTTCTTCGCGCCGTTTTGCAAAAGACAGTCGCTAAATCCGCCCGTACTTGCTCCTATGTCTGCAAAAACCTTATTCGTACAGTCAAAATTAAAGGTTTTTATCGCCCTTGAAAGCTTATATCCACCGTTTGATACAAAGATTTCTTCGGCTACGGGAAAGAAGATTTCTTCCGTGCCGTCAATTTCGTCTTTAGGTCGTATTCTTTTTCCGTTGATTAATACCAGGCCCTTTTCTATCGCTTCCGCCGACTTCGTACGTGAACCGAATTTTTCCGCAAAGTATTTATCCGCTCTCATAATAACACGCTTGAAATGTACGCTTTGATTTCTTCTTCGTCAACCCCAAAGCGTTTTTGCAGGCTTTCAATAGAGCCGTGTGGAATAAACTCGTCGCGATACGCAAAGTTTTTCACTTGTTTTTGGATATCGTTTTGCATAATGAAACCGTTTACCATTGCGCCAAATCCGCCTAAATAAACGTTATCTTCAAGCGTAATAACGTAGCTTTCCATTAAGTTTTTGAGCATGTCTTCGTCAAGCGGTTTCACGAATCTTGCGTTGATTACGCGAAGTTCTTTTCCAAGTGTTTTGAAATGCTCGGCAATACGTATTGCCATACTTACGCAACGCTCGCCCGTAGCTAAAATCGCTACGTTTGAATTACCGTTCGTCAAACACTCCCACTCCCCAACTTTGATTTGTTTTGAAGAATTAAATGCGTTTGAAAAATCCGCGCTTCCACTTCTCGGATAGCGAATTGCTAAGGGATGCTCGTAATTTAAGCTAAATTCTAATAAATTCTTGAATTCCGTTCTGTCTTTCGGTACGGCGATTGTTAAATTCGGGATTAAAGATAAATAGGAAAGGTCAAAAACCCCCTGATGCGTTTCTCCGTCCGCGCCTGTAATACCCGCCCTATCTATACAGAAAGTTACGGGGGCGTCTTGCGCGCAAACGTCGTGGATAATTTCGTCAAAAGCACGTTGCAAGAAGGTTGAATAAATGGCATAATAGGTTTTAATGCCCGACAACGCCATGGAAGCGCATAAAACGGAAGCGTTTTCTTCGCAAATACCAATGTCGAATG
>JAZQZK010000108.1:0-2746 GCA_045634025.1 Candidatus Scatosoma sp. | reverse complement strand
AACGGTGGCCTTTACCCAAGTCTTCCAAGCCAGCGCCGATTGCAAGACCGTCGTCGGAGAACGCCGATTGCGAACGGCCGTATACGATTTGCAAGAACAATTCTCTCATAGCCGTGTTGATTGCGTCGCAAACAAGGTCGGTGTTGAGTGCTTCCAAAGGCGTTTTACCGGGCAAAATTTCCGCAGCCATTGCCGCAGAGTGCGTCATACCCGAGCAACCGATCGTTTCAACCAAAGCTTCTTGAATGATACCTTCTTTGATGTTCAAAGAAAGCTTACAAGCGCCTTGTTGAGGCGCGCACCAACCGATACCGTGAGTGAAACCGCTGATGTCTTTGATTTCCTTCGCGTGAACCCACTTGCCTTCTTCAGGAATCGGCGCGTTTTGATGTTTACTTACGCCTGCGCCTTTCGCAACGCAAAACATCTGTTCAACTTCTTTAGATATTGTCATTTTGAATGCCTCCAAATATTTTATCCGTTTTTCGTCGAGAAAAATGCCGTTTTTTCCCAACCTTACACAGTATAACATATCTTTTCAAAAATTTCAACAATACGAACGGACTTTTTTATGATTTTTTTATTTTTTTGACTATTTTTTTATAAAAAAATCCCCAAGCGGGGTTATTGCTTGGGGAAAATCGTCCTTTTCTTTTTAGAAAAAATCTTCCATTCTTAAGTTCGCGCGGAGTTTCTCAACCGCTCGTTTTTCAATTCTGGATATGTAGGAACGGGATATCTTCAAGACGTTCGCCACTTCTCTTTGAGGCAACGGAACCCCACCTTTTAGAGCGTAGCGTAAACAAATCACTGTGTACTCTCGCTCGGATAACAATCGCCGTACTTCGTTGACGAGTTTCTCGCGTTGCACCCCCTTTTCTACTGACTCGAAAACGCAGTCCTCTTTTTCAAAGAGTAAATCCATTAACGTAAGTTCGTTTCCGTCTTTATCGACGCCAACAGGCTCGAATAAAGAAACGGTATTTTTGTGCTTTTTATTCGCTCTAATCAGCATCAAAATCTCGTTTTCAATACACCGCGCCGTGTAGGTTGCAAGCGTTGAGCCACGGTCTAATCGGTAAGTGTTTATCGCCTTGATAAGCCCGATACTCCCCACCGAAATCAAATCGTCCGTTTCCGCCGCGCCTGAATATTTTTTAACGATATGCGCCACCAAACGCATGTTGTGCTTAACCAAAATATCCTTCGCTTCCTTGTCCCCCTCTTCCGCTCGCCGTAAATACTCGTCTTCTTGCTCTTTTGAAAGCGGTTTTGCGAACGAACTTTTATTGCCGATTGCGCCTGTGAAAAACGCGATTCTGCCCAAAACCGCCATTAGAAAATCAAAAAACATACCCCTAACTCCTTTTTCTATATTCTTTGCTCAATAGACTATGCCTTGCAATGCTTGTACTATACGGCTTTTTTGAAAAATCGCTCTTTCCCTTTAGAAATAAGGCTTTTTGCATGAGTTGTTATGCGTGACATAGCTATTATGTGTAACATAGTTATGTGTGACATAAGTACTATGTGAGATATAAACGGGCGTTTTTTTAGGTTTTGAAGGCGCTTTTTGTCGTTATGTTCTCATTTTTGATAAAATCTTACACAATCTTAAAAAATAGGCCGTAATTTGTTGATTTTTTTTATAAAAAATAGTATTATAGTACGGATATAAGAAAACGTAGAGTTTACACTATTTATAAAAGGATTTTGGCTAAGAATATGAAGAAGACGAAGATTATATGCACACTTGGTCCTGCGAGCGACAGTAAAGAGATTATTTCAGAGATGGCGGACGCTGGTATGAACGTTGCAAGATTAAATTTCTCGCACGGAACGCACGCCGACCACGCGTTGAAAATTAAGACGATTAAAGAAGTACGTCAAGAGAAGAAGATTCCCCTTCCTATTTTGCTCGACACGAAAGGACCTGAATTTAGAATTAAAACTTTCAAGGACGGTAAGGTCACCTTGAAGGAAGGCGATACCTTCCGCTTCACGACTGAAGAGATTGAAGGAGATGAAAACAGGGTTAGCGTATCCTATAAAGGTATTTGCGAAGACTTGAGCGAAGGTGATAAGATTCTTTTGAACAACGGATTGATGTCCTTTATCGTAAAGAAGATTTGCGCGCCTGAAATTATTTGCGAAGTTGAAATGGGCGGTGTGTTGTCGAATAGAAAGACTATGTTCTTCCCCGACAAAGAAATGCACCTTGAGTTCTTATCCGAACAAGATAAGGAAGATTTGCTTTTTGGTATTGAGCAAGACGTTGATTTTATCGCGTTGTCCTTCGTTTCGAGAGCGCAAGACGTAATTGACGCTAAAAACTTCTTAAAAGCGAACGGTGGCGAACATATTGACCTTATCGCGAAGATTGAAAACCGCGCAGGTGTGAATAATTTGATTGAAATTATGAACGTTTGTGATGGTATTATGGTTGCTCGTGGCGATTTGGGCGTAGAAATCCCCTACGAAGAACTTCCCGATATCCAAAAATATATCATCGATCAATGCCGTATCTTTGGTAAGCGCGTAATTACCGCAACGGAAATGCTTGAATCTATGATTCATAACCCTCGTCCTACGAGAGCGGAAATTTCCGACGTTGCAAACGCCGTTTACGACGGTACTTCCGCCGTTATGCTTTCGGGCGAAACCGCAGCGGGCGAATATCCTATCGAAGCAGTTTCCGCGATGTCTAAAATCGTTGAAAAGGCCGAATCCAACACCGAGTATATCC
>JAZQZK010000107.1:0-2273 GCA_045634025.1 Candidatus Scatosoma sp. | reverse complement strand
CGATAAGTGATTTCTTCGTCTTTTTGTATGATAAGCTCGGTACTCGCCCCACCGACGTCGATAATCGAGCCGTCTTTTTTGCCGAGCGCGCCAAGGATTCCGATTTGGGCTTCTTCTTCGCCTGAGATGATTTCTATCTTTAAGCCGATTTTGCTTTCTACGAGCATGGCGAACTCGCGTCCGTTCTCGGCAGAACGCATTGCCGCCGTTGCGAAGGCGACGATTTTTTCCGCGCCTTCCTTTTTTGCTTGGTCCATAAACGCTGAAAGAGCGTCGAGCGTGCGGGTCATTGCGGGTTCGCAAAGCCTTGAAGAGAGAGCCAAACCTTCGCCAAGGCGGGTGGTTTTGATTGTCTTATATAAAACTTTTCCGTTCGCTAGCATCATCAAGCGAACGGAATTAGAGCCGATATCTATTACGGCAAATTTATTCATATTTTATTTCCCCTGTCCTAAAACAAAGCCGTGCTCCATTGCGAGCCAAAATTTACCAAGTTCTGAACTGTAATACGCCAAGTGCCCTTCTTTGTTTTCGATGGACTGTTCAAGCGCAGCGTTTTCCTGTTCTATTTTCGCGATGCGTTTGTTATACACCGCAATCGTCGCGATTTGATAAATGAGCACGGAAAGAAGGACGACGAACAAGGTCGTACCCGCAACAACCGATGCGGTAACTACTCTTCTTAATTTTTCCTGTGTCATATAAGTTCACCTCTTTTTTGAGAGTTTTTCCGTTTGCAAAATTTCTTTGTGGTTATATTATAACATACTTTTTTGAAAAAAGCAACTATAATTTGCAAATTTTTAGAATATAACCACAATCCTATGAAAATTCCTGCGTACATGTACGCTCTAGGGTCAGGAAACCCAAAAATTGACTGTATCCCTACGAACGCTACGCCAAAGGACGAGAAAAAGACGAGTTCGTAAATAAGCCATGCGCGACTTTCTAATTTCGCGTTTTTCATTGGCGTTACTACGCCACTAAAGAGTTCGTGGAAAATTCCGCCCAAGAAACCGCTTAATAGACATATTAAAAAGATTTTGAGCTGGTCAAGCCAAACCATTTTTTACTTGAAAAGCTTTGCGCCGAGCCGTCCGCTATACGTTGCGCCCGTGATTACGCCCACCGATTCAAACTCTCCGCTGTCCTTTGAAAACGCCGTGATTTTCAAATCGTTACCGCTTATATATAATCTTCCGCCGTCTGATAAGTTGAGCGAGATTCTTGAAGACGAAAATGCGACTACGCTTTCAATACCCGTTGCTTTTACCGTCTTTTTTTGGTCGATCGTTAGAGTGTGTACTTGTACTTTTTTTATTTTCTGTTCTTGCATAGTTTAGCTTATGCAAGCGTTTTTATAGTTATGTCAATTTTCTTCGTCAAATCTTTCAAGAAAGGAGTGTTTCCTTCCGTCTTGTTTGTATTCCGCGAGTGTGTCGAGCTGGACGTTGTGGATGCTTTGGAAGATGCAATGTTCGACGTTCGGGTGTTCTTCTTTAAGCTCCGCAATTAACTGTTTTACTCGTTTTCTTGCCGAAAAGGTAGGCAAAATTTCTTCGCTTTCTACGTTTTTAACGAACCGACAGGCGCAGGCGATAAATTCAAGGGAGTTGTATTTTTGCCAACGCACAATATCTTCTTCAAGCACGCAAAACATGGGACGAATGAGCTCCATACCTTCAAAGTTCGTGCTTTTAATTCTCGGCAACATGCCTTGGATTTGACCGCCGTATAACATTCCCATAAGCGTAGTTTCTAAAACGTCGCTCTTGTGATGGCCTAAAGCTATTTTATTACAACCGAGTTCTTTGGCTTTGGAATATAAATGTCCGCGTCGCATTCTCGCGCAAAGATAGCAGGGAGATTGCTCGGAGATAGCGTCGCTGACCGCAAACACGTCGCTTTCAAAGACGGTGATAGGCACGTTCAAAAGCCTTGCGTTCTCTTCTATTCTTTTTCTATTCTCGGCGTTGTAACCGGGGTCCATTACCAAAAAGACGAGTTCGAACGGGACTTCGCTGTGGCGTTGAAGCTCTTGCATGAGCTTGGCAAGGAGCATACTGTCCTTTCCGCCTGAGATACAAACGGCGATTTTGTCGTCCTTTTGGATGAGTTTGTATTTTTTAACGGCAAGCACGAACGGCGACCATATCGTCTTCCGATAGGTCGTGATAATCGAGCGTTCTATTTCTTGGTATTTTTCAAGCTGTTTTGCCATAAAACTCGTACCTGCCCCCTATTAACGCTTAAAATTATAACAAATTTATAGT
>JAZQZK010000106.1:0-3205 GCA_045634025.1 Candidatus Scatosoma sp. | reverse complement strand
GAAAATCGTAGCCGATTTAGAAGCTCAAGGCTATCTTGTAAAAATCCAACCCCACGCGCATAACGTAGGGCATTGTTATCGTTGTAATTCCACGGTCGAACCTATCGTTTCTAAACAATGGTTCGTGAAGATGGAACCCCTTGCAAAACCCGCAATCCAAGCGGTTATGAAAAATAAGACAAAGTTCGTCCCCGAACGTTTCTCCAAAACCTATTATAACTGGATGGAAAACGCCCGCGACTGGTGTATTTCCCGTCAACTTTGGTGGGGACACCGTATCCCCGTTTGGTACTGTCAAGACTGTGGCGAGATTATCTGTTCTAAAGAAGATCCCACCGTTTGCGGTAAGTGCGGTTCGTCGTCTCTTAAACAAGACGAAGACGTACTCGACACGTGGTTCTCTTCGGCTCTTTGGCCGTTCTCCACGCTCGGTTTTCCTGAAGAAACGGAAGACTATAAATATTTCTATCCCACGGACGTACTCGTAACAGGTTACGACATCATCTTCTTCTGGGTAGCGAGAATGATTTTCTCGGGTATCGAACACACGGGCAAAGTGCCTTTCCGTGACGTGCTTATCCACGGTATCGTCCGTGACGAGCAGGGTAGAAAGATGAGTAAATCTCTCGGCAACGGTATCGACCCGCTTGAAGTTATCGAAAAATACGGCGCGGACTCCTTACGTCTTTCGCTCTTAACCGGCGTTGCGCCCGGTAACGATACTCGTTACTCGGAAACCAAGGTAGAATCCTGCAGAAACTTCATCAATAAGCTCTGGAACGCAACCCGTTTCGTGCTTATGAACGCGGAAGGTAGAACGATTTCCCCGATTGAAAGCGTGAAACTCGCGCCTGCGGATAAATGGATCGTGTCCAAGCTTCAAAATTGCATCAGAGAAGTTACGACCAACCTTAACAAATACGAAATGGGCGTAGCAAGCGAACTCGCAACCGACTTCGTTTGGGATAACTTCTGCGACTGGTATATCGAACTTTGTAAACCCGCGCTCTACGGCGACGACGAAGCTCGCAAAAACGACGTATTGTCGGTGCTTTGTTTCGTGCTCGAAAACGCGCTCAAACTTCTCCATCCCTTCATTCCCTTCGTTACCGAAGAAATCTACTCGTACTTGCCCCAAACGAGCGGTAGTATTATGAGTTCGGATTTCCCTCGTTACAACTCGAAGATGGCGTACAAGAAGGAAGCGAAAGCGTTTGAAGGCGTTATGGGTATCATCAAAGCCGTCCGCGCGATGAAGAAGGAAACGGAATGTCCTCCTTCGAAGAAGGTAGAGCTTAATATCGTTACCGACTCCAAGCGTTTGTTACAGCTCAATAAAGACTGTATCATGAAGCTTTCCGGCGCAAGCGCGCTCAACTTCGTGCAAAGCGCAAGCGAAGTAAACGGCAAGACGGTATCTTCGATTACCGAAATTGCGGAAATTTACGTACCGCTTGGCGAACTTGTTGATCTTGACAAAGAAAAGGCTCGTTTGACGGCGGAAATCGAACGTATCGATAGCGAAATCGCCCGCGCGCAAGGTAAATTGAACAACCCGAACTTCGTAAACAAAGCTCCTAAAAAGCTTGTTGAAGTGGAACAAGAAAAGGTGAAAACGTACGAAGCGATGAAGGAAAAATGCCTTGCTCAACTTTCTGAACTTTAAGGACAAATCAAACTAATAAAAAATAGGCAAACACCCGAAGAACGTAGGGCGTTTGCCTAACGCATTTACGCGCGAAAAAAACTTTGAAAATATCCGTTAAAACAGTTGACAAAAATTCGATTTAGTGGTAAAATTAATCCGTTGCGTAATAAAAAAGGGGATATTATGCCCTTTTTGACGGTTTTTTGCGGTCTAAATGCTTAAAAAGCTTGAAAAAAGTCCGAAAAAATCCACGCAAAAACTTATTTTGCTTTCTTTAAAATTGCATAAGGGCAGTTTTAAGAAATATATTCTAAAATTTTACAAGGAGGTCAAAAAATGCCTACAATTAACCAACTTATTAAGAAGGGTAGAGAATCTCAGATTTACAAATCCAAGAGTCCTATTTTGGATAATTGCCCTCAAAAACGCGGTGTTTGTTTGTCCGTTACGACGACTTCTCCCAAGAAGCCTAACTCGGCTTTGAGAAAGATCGCTCGTGTACGTCTTACGAACAAGCAAGAAGGTACGGTTTACATTCCCGGCGAAGGACACAACCTTCAAGAACACAGCTCTGTATTAATCAGAGGCGGACGTGTTAAGGACTTGCCCGGTGTACGTTACCATATCGTACGTGGCGCTCTCGATACCGCAGGCGTTGCAAAGCGTAAGCAATCCCGTTCCAAGTACGGCGCAAAACGCCCTAAGTAATTTTTGAAAAGTCAAAGATTTAATTAGGACAAGCTGTACACAAGTTAAAAAGCAGTTGCTTTTTAAGGCGCGAGGAAAGCTCGCAAGTCGGTTGCGTTTTAAGACTAAAACCAAGACGCGTAAAATCCTACTTGTAATCGGAATATAGCTTAAAATTAAAGCCCCGAACAAAAGTAGGCAGTATGCGGAAACAAGCTCCGCAGAAGATTCGCACGGCGGTAATATTTACAACATATTATATTCGCACGCGCGATAGCTGTACTGAAGGGTTATGCCCTTATCAAAACAATATTTAAAGGAGGATAAAATTATGCCCAGAAGAGGTAATGTACCTAAAAGAGACGTATTGCCCGATCCTATGTATAACAACAAGGTAGTTTCCAAGCTCATCAACCAAATCATGCTTGACGGAAAGAAAGGCACGGCTCAAACTATCGTTTACGACGCATTCAAAATTATGGGGGAAAAATTAAACATGGACCCCATCGAAATCTTCAACCAAGCTATGCAAAACGTTATGCCCGTGGTTGAAGTTAAAGCACGCCGTGTAGGTGGTGCAAACTATCAAGTTCCTATCGAAATCAGACCCGAAAGACGTCAAACTCTTGCTATTCGTTGGATCGTTATCAACACGAGAAAGAGAAGCGAAAGAGATATGGCTAAAAAGCTTGCAGGCGAACTTATGGACGCTTACAACAACGCAGGCGGTTCGGTAAAGAAGAAAGAAGATACGCATAGAATGGCAGAAGCGAACAAAGCATTCGCTCACTTCAGATTCTAAAAGAGGTAAAGTATGGCTAGAGAATACGATTTATTGCATACCAGAAACTTTGGTATCATGGCTCACAT
>JAZQZK010000105.1:0-10159 GCA_045634025.1 Candidatus Scatosoma sp. | reverse complement strand
AGATACGATTGCCATACGCGTATTTGGTTTAACGAGCGCTAAAAAGTCTTGAACTAAAAGCTCTCCGTTTTTCAAAGGGCAAACGGAATAGTCGATCATCCCCTGTTTTTTAAGATGCTCAAGGGGGCGGAGCACGGAATTGTGTTCAAGGCAAGTGGTGACGACGTGATCTCCTTTTTTTAGTCCGCCAAGAATGGCGATATTCAAACCTTCCGTGCAATTTTTGGTGAAAATCACCCGCTCGTAGCCGTAGCCGTCCATATATTCGGACAAAAGATTCCTACAATCCTGCGTCTTATTCGCGCACGCAAGCGCGAGTTTATGTCCGCTTCTTCCAGCATTCGCGCAAAGCGCAATCGCGCCCTTGACCGCGCAAAGCACTCTATCCGGTTTTCTACCGCCCGTTGCGGCGTTGTCAAAATAAATCATAGCTCCCCCTAAAAAAATTCCAAAGCATTCCCCTGTGACGAAAAACAAAGGAAAATCATAAAATATACTATTCCTAAAAAAGGGTAGGTATGACGAAAATGATGATACTTGCAGTATTCCGTTCAAGGTCGGAGAGTCTTGACTTTGCAAGCCGATTAAAACGCTACGGCGTGATCGCGGAAACGGTAACCGCGCCCAAGGAAGCAAGAATAGGTTGCGGACTTTGCGTACGCTTTGACGAACGGGTTTTTATCCGCGCAAAAGCCGTACTCGTATCCGCGAAATATTCAACCTTCAAAGGGTTTTACAAAACCGATTTCCGTGGCGGGCGTATGACGGTCCTTCCGTACTCGCCGAGATAAACGAAAAAACCGCGAAACAAACTCAAAGGATATTAATAAAAATACAGGAAGAATTGTTGCAAAATTCTTCCTGTTATGCTATACTAAACCTATGAAAAAATCCGACAAAACATTAGCGATAGCGACGCTTGAACGCTTATACCCCGACGCAAAACCTGCGCTCAAATACTCCACGCCCTACGAACTTTTAGTGGCGGTGGTACTCTCTGCGCAATGCACGGACGAGCGCGTGAATAAAGTCACGGAAGTCTTATTCCAAAACTATTCCACGCCCAAAGCCATGCTCACGCTCTCCCAAACGGAGCTTGAACGCTACATCTTCTCCTGTGGGTTTTACCGCATGAAAGCCGAGCATATCCTGTCCGCAAGTAAGGATATTTTAGAAAAATTTAATGGCGAAGTCCCAGGTACGATAGAAGAGTTAATGAGCCTTGCAGGGGTGGGGAAAAAGACGGCGAACGTCGTGTACTCGGTGGCGTTTGGCGGAGCGGCGATAGCCGTTGACACCCACGTTTTTAGAGTAAGCAACCGCTTGGGTTTAGCCAAGGGAAAAACCCCGTTAGAAGTCGAAAGCGGACTGCAAAAAGCGATCCCCAAAGACCTTTGGTCGAAGGCGCATCACTGGCTCATCTACCACGGACGGCAGGTCTGCCATTCCCAACGCCCCGACTGTAAGAACTGCGCGCTTAATAGCCTTTGCGATTACTATAAGAAAAAATAACGAACAAACGACGGAATTTTCCGTCGTTTTTCTGTTTCAAAAATTCGTATAATTTTTTAGATTCTTCACAAGCTATCAAGGAAGAAATTATTAAAAAGAAGGGGGCAGGTTATGGATAATCAAAAAAACGCGGAAAATTTAGAGAATTATTTCCTTGAAAAAGTGACGGAAGCAGAAGGCTTACTCGTCGCGAAAAGTAAGGTCTATTCAAGACTTTTAACGGACGTTGAGCTTGCGCAAGAAATGGAGAAAATAGCGTTAAAAAGAGAAAAGAGTAAGTCGGCTTGGCTTGAAATTTTAACGGGCGAACCGCAAAAAACTTCGGACGATTCGACAACCGAGCAAGACCAAGAAGAACAAGGGGAGATAGAATAATGAAATTTGAAAAACGAGAAGTCACGCTCAATGAATACGACAGTATTTTAGACGTCTTATTCGCGCACGAACGCTTGGCGAGTTTGTATTTTGAAGGCGCAAGATTTGCAAACAGAAAGGAAGTTCGCGAGCTTTTGAAAAAACGGCTCGGCGAAGTGTTAGACGAGATTTATTTCTTAAACGACTTGCTTGACACCCTTCAAAAGCAACAAGCGTAAGCCGAGCAGTAAGTAAAAGAATCCAAGAAAAAAGCCCGACTTCCCGTCGAGCTTTTACATAATTTTTATCAATAGGTGGGTAGCAGGTACGAGCCGTTTACATAACGACGATATCTTTCTGCTTAAATTCTTTCTTAAGTGAGTTCGGGAATGCGTCGTCAGTGATAAGCACGTTGACGTCTTCAAGCCTTGCGAAAGTATAGGGCTTAATCTTTCCGATTTTCGAGCTATCGAGCATCATATACACGAACTTTGCTTTCTTACGAACAAGTTTCAAAAGGTCGGCTTCCGCTTGCGAACTACACGAGAACCCGTTTTCGAGCGTGAAAGCGGCAGTCGAGATAATTGCAATTTCAAAATTCGTGTCTCTAAAATACAATTCAGAGAGCGAAGACGCCGTCGTCAAATTATCCTTCATGAGCTGACCGCCCAAAAGATTGATATTGAGATTTTTCTTTTTCGCAAGCTCGGTTGCTACGGCAAGCCCGTTCGTGAAGATATTACAGGGCACGTCGGGGAGTTCCTTTGCAAGGTACAACGCCGTCGTACCGCCGTCGATAAACACGCACGCGCCTTCGTCCACGAGTTTAGCCGCCTTTTGCGCGATTTCGATTTTCTCGTCGGTGTTAGTACTTGCCTTTTTCGTGTAAGCTTCGCCGGAAACCTTTTGAAGCTCCTTCACGGACATTGCGCCACTACGCACACGGATAATTCGGCCTTCTTCTTCGAGTTGAAAAAGGTCGCGACGCAAAGTCATTTGCGATACGTTAGGGAAATGCGCTTCGAGTTGTTCCAAAGTCAACTTACCACGCTTATCAAGAAGTTCCGCGATTTCGTCGATACGATCTCTTTTCATACCTTTACCTTTACTCCTTCTTGGAAGGACGTAACCCTTCCTGTTTTTCATTCGTACAATATCAATGTACCACAAACGCCATAAAAAATCAAGCGAAACAATAACCAAAATGTAAGTTTTTTTCAAAGCAAGGTAAATTTTTATCAAAAAAGTGTTGAAAAGGAAAAATTTCCGTAAAATCCTTGCGAGAGCAAGCTTAATAAAAGAAAAATGATTGCTTTTTAGGTCGGCGTTGTGGTATAATGTAGGGGAATTCAGTGGCCGAGTACGGCTTTAAGGAAGGTACGAGAAATGCAAGAACAAACGGCAAACTTCGCCTTTATTTCTGATTTAGACGAATATTTTTGCGAGAACTACGCAAACTACGACAAACTCTGCGTGTTGGACGGTTACCGTATGCCGAAAATGCAGGCGACGGAACGCCGTGAAGACGGAAGATTGTATTCATACACCCTGCCCGCAAACACCATGCGCCTTGCAAAGCAGGAAAACCGAGAACAGCTTTTATCGGCGCTTAAAGAAAAAATCACGGATAAGAGTTTTTCTTTCTCGTTCGAGCCTGCAGGATTCTTCGACCGCCTGTCAAAACACAAAAAATACTCTTTCAAATCGGTGCTTGCCGAAGTTTTAAGAAAGTCTTCGGTGACGGCGGAAGAAATAGGCAAAGAACTTTCCATCGACGAAGACGTTTGGAAAAAGATATGCTCGGGTGACTATCTCCCCACCAAAAATTTAATCTTCTCTATCGCCTTGACGGCGAGAGCGACGTACGAAGACGCGCGCTATTTATTAGCGGCGCGCGGAATGGAATTTGACTACGCGCTTGAGCGTGAAGTGGTGGTGTCCTATCTATTAAAACAAAAAGTGTTCAATAAAGATATGATAAAGACTGCGTTTTCAGAGTATAGCGTTTCCAACCTGTTTATCACTTGGCTTGAAGAGTAAAAGGTGGGTAGCAGGTACGCGTTGAATGAATTTTTCCGCTAAAACGGGCAGGGCAGGTATGCGTTGAACGAAATGGCGAAAAACGAAAAATTACGAAAAAGTTTATAAGAATTTAAGAAAAAAGCACGCTCGGACGGTTGCATTTTTTATACATGCGTGCTATAATAATTATAACAACGAATATTCGAGCGAAAAAAGAGTACCTTTTCTTCAAAACACAGAGAATACCGCCTAGGCTGGAAGCGGTTTTGCGAAGAGTTGGGAAAGTGCGTTTTCGCGTTTACGACGGACTAACTCTCCGCGGTAGCCCCCGTTATCGGGCAAAAAAGGGAAGCGATTTTTTTTCGTTTCTGAAGTAAAGTGGGACAGCGTTATGAACGCCTTTACGAGCCAGAAGATTTGGTTTGTAAAGGCTTTTCGTTTTTTATAACGAAAAGCGTATATACTTTGCATTTCAGCGTCATAGCTCCGTGCGGTTTGCTCGCGTACGGCTAGTACGCTCCCTGCGCCGTACTCACTCTTCCTTGAACTGCTCGTATCTCCGCGTTTTAACGGTAAACTGGTTGCTTGGAAGGGCTAAACGCGTATATACTTCGCATTTTAACGGTACACGTGTTCGCCTTAAAAATACAAACTGCAAAAAACACTCAAAAAGGAGTAGAATATGAAGGTTTACAATTCCTTAACCAAAAGAAAAGAAGAATTTATTCCCTTAAACGAAGGGAAAGTGAAAATGTACGCGTGCGGTATCACTGTTTCGGGTGAAGCGCATATCGGTCACGGGTATCAAGCGCTTATTTACGATATTATGCGCAAGTACTTGCAAAAAATCGGCTACGACGTAACGTACGCTAGAAACTACACCGACGTTGACGATAAGATCATCGCAAAATCCAACGAGACTGGTATCCCTGCGGACGTGTACGCGAAAAACATGATTGAAAATATCAACAAGGTCATGGCGGAGCTTGAAGTGGACGATCCTGACGTGTGGCTTAAGGCGACGGAAAATATCGAGAACATTATCGACTTCGTCGAAACGCTTATCCGTAAAGGCCACGCGTACCCGACAAAGAACGGCGACGTGTACTTCGACGTTCGTTCCTTCCCTGCCTACGGTCAACTCTCCAACCGCAACGTGGACGACGCGTTAGACGGTGTGCGCGTAGATAACGACGACGAGAAAAAGAACGCGTACGACTTCGCGCTTTGGAAGAGCGCAAAAGCAGGCGAAATTTCTTGGCAGTCGCCTTGGGGACAGGGCAGACCGGGTTGGCATATCGAATGTTCGGCAATGAACCGCGAAGCATTCGGCGAACAAATCGACCTTCACGGTGGCGGTAGGGACTTAATTTTCCCCCACCACGAAAACGAAATCGCGCAAACGGAAGCGCTCACGGGCAAGCGTTTCGTTAAGTACTGGACGCACAACGGACTTATCAAAGTCAACGGACAAAAAATGAGTAAATCGCTCGGTAATAGCTTGCTTTTAACCGACCTTTTGGCGAAGTATTCAAGCGACGCAATCAAGTTCGCGCTCCTTCAAACGAACTACAGAAACGACATCAACGTCACCGACGAACTCTTTCCCGATGCCGAAAAACACCTGTATAACTTCTATTCCGTTTTAGCGGAAATCGAGGGGGCAGGGTTGAGAGTTTCGGAAGAAAACGAGAAAACGGCAAAGAAAATCGACGACGAGTTCAACGCTTGCATGAACGACGATTTCAACACCGCGCTTGCGCTTGGTAACCTGTTCGGGTACTTCAAGGAAATGAAAAAGTCACTCGTTGAAAAAGACGGACTCGCGCTTGCGATGGCAAACCAAGTCAAAGTGACGTATTCCCTTCTTGGTATCTTCAAAAAGGACGCGAAGGAGTACGTTGAGTGGTACGAAACGCAAAACGCGGAAAGTATCCCCGAAGAAGTAAAGGCGGTTGCGGAAGAGCGTTGGCAAGCAAGACTTGACAAGAACTGGGCGAAGAGCGACGAACTTAGAGCCAAACTCACCGAGCTTGGCTACGCCGTCAAGGATGGTAAGACGGGTTACGAGCTTACGAAGTTGTGATTGTCGGCTCTGTCACATCGCTTGTTTGACGGAAAAATAATTGTGAAATACTACGCTTTTTGCTCGGTTACAGACCGCAGAGGGTATGCGCCCTCACAAAACGCTTGTCTTTCTTATATTTTTCTCGTCAATCGGCTAAAAACATTAGCGTAAATCAAACAATCTCAGTGTTATAGCCTATTTCTTCGTAAAAGCGATTGACAAACTCGGTGTTTGCAGGTATAATAAATTAGGTAAAACAGTAAAAGTTCTGCTAAAAGCAGAAAAAGGAAAAAGTTATGAAACAATATACGAGTGAAAGTTTAAGAGAACTGTATTTGAATTTCTTTAAGGAACGCGGTCACAAGGTAATCCCTTCTGCGTCCTTAATCCCCGAAAACGACCCGACCGTATTATTCACAACGGCAGGTATGCACCCGCTCGTGCCTTACCTTTTAGGCGAAAAACACCCTGCGGGTACTCGCTTGACGGACGTGCAAAAATGCGTCCGCACGGGCGACATCGACGACGTTGGCGACGCAGGGCATTGTACCTTCTTTGAAATGCTCGGCAACTGGTCTTTGGGGGACTATTTCAAGGAAGAAATGATCCCTTGGAGCTATGAATTTTTAACGAACGACGCGTATCTGGGTATCCCGTCCGACCAAATCGCGGTAACGGTATTCGAAGGCGACGACACTCTTCCTTGCGACAACGAAGCGGCAGAGCTTTGGGAAAAAGCAGGCATTAAGAAAGAGAATATCTACTTCATGTCGAGGGAAAACAACTGGTGGGGCCCTGCCGGTTTGACCGGCCCTTGCGGTACGGACACCGAAATGTTCATTATCCGTAAAGAAAAATGCTCGCCTAGCTGTAATCCCGACTGTAAGTGCGGCGCGTTCCTTGAAATTTGGAACGACGTATTCATGCGCTTTAACAAGACGGCGGAAGGCGCGTTCGAAGAACTTTCCCAAAAGAACGTCGATACAGGTATGGGTTTAGAGCGCGCGCTTTGCGTTTTGAACGGTAAGGCAAGCGTGTACGAAACCGACCTTTTCGAGAACGCTATTAAGACGATTGAAGAACTCACAGGCAAGACTTACGGCGAAAACGAAGAAACTACGCGCGCATTCCGCGTCATTCTCGACCATACCCGTACGGCAACCTTCATGATCGGCGACGAAAAGGGTATCACCCCTTCCAACACCGACCAAGGCTATATTTTAAGAAGAATCATTCGTCGCGCAGTCCGTTACGGAAGAAAGATCGACCTTCCCGAAGGCAGTCTTGCAAGGATTGCGGAAACGTACGTAGAAAAATACAAGAAAGTATATCCCGAACTCGAAATCAACAAAGCGAAGATTGCTGAAGAGCTTACGAAAGAAGAAGCAAAATTTGGCAAGACCTTGCAACAAGGCTTGAAGGAATTTGAAAAGTGCATTAACGGACTTGAAAGAAAGAACGCGTTCATGTCCCAAAAAGACCCTAACTACGTCCCCGAAAAGGTAATCGGCGGCAAGCAAGCGTTCCATTTGTACGACACTTACGGTTTCCCTGTGGAAATCACGGACGAAATGGCGAAAGAACGTGGTTACGGCGTGGATATGGACGGCTATAAAGCGGCGTTTGAAGAACACCAAAGCAAGTCCAGAGCAGGTAGCGAGCAAAAATTCGCTTGCGGACTTGCGGACAACAAAGAAGCAACGACCAAACTCCACACGGCAACTCACCTTTTGCACGCGGCGCTCAAGAAGGTCTTGTCTCCCGACGTCAACCAAAAAGGCTCGAACATCACCGAAGAAAGATTGCGTTTCGACTTCAACTATCCCCAACCTATGACCGCAGAACAAATCAAAGCGGTGGAAGATATGGTGAACGAAGTCATCAAGCAAAACCTTCCCGTCGTTATGAAAGAACTCAGTTTAGAAGAAGCGAAAGCGGAAGGATTCACAGGCTTGTTTGAAAGCAAGTACGGCGAACGCGTAACGACCTACACCATCGGCGACTTCTCCAAAGAAATCTGCGGTGGACCGCACGCGGAAACGACAGGCGCGCTCGCTGAGTTTAAGATTCAGAAAGAGCAGAGCTGCGCGAGTGGCGTACGTCGTATTAAAGCGGTTTTGAAATAACTAAACGCGTATATACTACGCATTTCATCGTCATAGTTCCGTGCGGTTTGGTTGTGTACGGCTAGTACACTCCCTGCACCGTACTCACTCTTCCTGGAACTGCTTGTATCTCCGCGTTTTAACGGTAGTCGGAGCTTGGCGGTTAAGGATTGCTTGCATCTCCGTGTTTTAACGGTAAAGGGCAGTCGGTGGGAAGACCAAATGAATTGCAAACTTTGTTTGCGTTATGGAAGAAATATAACAACCAACGGCGACGGAAAAATTTTCCGTCGCCGTTAAAGGAAAAGAAAATGAACGAAACCAACGAACTTCAAATCGAAAAAGAAATGAAAACCGCATTCGCGTATTTCCTTGAAAAAGGCTTTTCTTACCGCTATTTTTATGAAAAGGGCGGGGATAGTTCCTGCGTGTATATCTATCGCTTTCAAAAAGGCAAAAACTTTTTCGATTTAAGAGAAAATTCGGGGGGAAACGAACTGAACTTCGTTGTGTTCACAAACGGGGAGTATCAATTCCCGAACCTGAAATACCTTTATAAAAACGAGTTTCGCTCCTTCAAACTCCGTCATCTGTTCCGCGCTCCGACGAGAAGGGAAAAGCGTGAATTTTTCGCAAAAATCTTAACCGAACGCGCGAAATCGGGCGAGTTTTTCTCCCTTCCTTTATAAATTTATAACGCGTACGCGCGCGGAAAGAAAAAACTTGCAAAAACTTAAAACTTTTTTCAGTAAAACTGTTTACAATTGCCAAAGATTATGCTATAATGATAATCGGTAGAAAAAGGGTTTGACGACCGAGTGTTCAGGCGACTGATTGCAAGGGGATAGAAAGCGTTTTTCTACAAATACTAAATGAGAAAATAAATATATAGTAAGGAGAACTTAAACATGACCAACAACAAGAAAGTACTTCAATTCGTAGCTGATTGCGAAGCTTTTGCAACGCCTGACAAAGTGGTATGGATTGACGGAAGCGACGCGCAACGCGACGCATTGAGAGCAGAAGCAGTTGCTACTGGCGAAATCATTAAGCTCAACCAAGAGCTTTTGCCTGATTGCTACTATCACAGAACTGCAGAAAACGACGTAGCGCGTGTAGAAGACAGAACGTTCATCTGCAGCAGAAAAGAAGAAGACGCAATGCCCCATTCCATCGTTAAATGGAAGGATCCCAAAGAAGCTTACGCGATGGTAAACGAAATCGCAAAAGGCGCATACGCAGGCAGAACGATGTACGTTATTCCCTATTCGATGGGTGTAGTAGGTTCTCCCTTCTCCAAAATCGGCATCGAAGTAACCGACTCCATCTACGTTGTACTCAACATGATGATCATGACGAGAGTAGGCAAGTGCTGCCTTGACGTTTTGGGTGAAAATGGCGACTTCGTAAAAGGCTTCCACGCAAAGTGCGACGTTAACCCCGAAAAGAGATACATCATGCACTTCCCCGAAGACAATACGATTATTTCCATGAACTCTGCTTACGGCGGAAACGTATTGCTCGGTAAGAAATGCTTCGCGCTTCGTATCGCAACCTACCTTGGTAAGAACGAAGGCTGGATGGCAGAACACATGCTTATCCTTGGCGTTAAGCGTCCTCAAGACAAAGAAATCAAATACGTTGCAGCAGCGTTCCCTTCCGCTTGCGGTAAGACCAACCTTGCAATGTTGATTCCTCCTAAGCAGTACCTTGAAAAAGGCTACGAAGTATTCTGCGTAGGTGATGACATCGCTTGGATTCGTCAAGGCGAAGACGGCAGACTTTGGGCTTGTAACCCCGAAAACGGTTTCTTCGGCGTTGCACCCGGTACCAACGAAAAATCCAACCCCAACGCACTTGCATCTACCATGCAGGGTACGATTTTCACCAACGTTGCGCTTAACCCTGCTGACAACACCGTTTGGTGGGAAAAGCTCACGAAGGAAGCTCCTGCAAACCTTATCGACTGGACGGGTAAGCCTTGGACGCCCGATTGCGGACGTAACGCTGCGCATCCCAACTCTCGTTTCACGGCTCCTGCAGAAAACTGTCCTTGCATTTCGCCTGAATTTAATTCTAAGGCAGGCGTACCTCTTTC
>JAZQZK010000104.1:0-2099 GCA_045634025.1 Candidatus Scatosoma sp. | reverse complement strand
ACGCACTGGTTCCAACCGCTTACTAATCTCACGGCGGAAAAACACGATAGCTTTATCGAGCCTGTTGGCAACGACGAAGTTATTATGCAGCTTACGGGTAAGTCCTTAATCGTAGGCGAGCCTGACGCATCGTCCTTCCCTTCGGGTGGTTCACGTGAAACATTTGCCGCGCGTGGTTATACCGCTTGGGACCCGACTTCCCCTGCGTTCGTAAAGGAAGGAACCCTTTACATTCCCACGATTTTCGTGTCCTATACGGGCGAAACGTTGGATAAGAAAGCTCCGCTTTTGAAGTCCATGACGGCGATTGACCGTGAAACCAAGCGTATTTTGAAGTTATTTGGTATCGAATGCGCGAAGGTGAATACTACCGTAGGGCCTGAACAGGAATATTTCCTTGTGGATAAGAAACTCTACGAGCAAAGAAAGGACCTTGTTTTGACGGGTAGAACTTTGTTCGGCGCGCCCTCCTGCAAGGGACAAGAGTTGGACGACCATTACTTCGGCGCGTTAAAACCGCGCGTTGCGGAATTCATGCGTGATCTTGACGAAACGCTTTGGACGTACGGCGTGTTGTCCAAGTCCAAGCACAACGAAGCCGCGCCCGCGCAACACGAAATGGCGCCTATTTTCTCGACCATGAACGTTGCCGTTGACTCCAACCAGTTGACCATGGACGTAATGAAAAAAGTTGCGCTCCGCCATGACATGGTATGCCTTCTCCACGAAAAACCTTTCGCAGGCGTGAACGGTAGCGGTAAGCATAACAACTGGTCGCTTTCGACGACGGGCTTGAACCTTCTTGACCCCGGTCCTCACCCCGAAAGCAATACCTTGTTCATGCTCGTACTCGCTTGTATCATCAAAGCAGTGGATAAATACCAAGGGTTGCTCCGCGCGTGCATCGCATCGGCGGGTAACGACCATCGTTTGGGTGGTGGCGAAGCTCCCCCCGCGATTTTGTCGGTATATCTCGGCGATGAGCTTGGCGCGATTGTAGATAGTATCGTTATGGGTAAGGATTACGTACCCAAGCGCGCAATCAAAGGCTCTATCGGCGTACCCGAATCCCCTATCTTCCCCATCGACTCCACGGACAGAAACCGTACTTCGCCTTTCGCGTTTACGGGCAATAAGTTTGAGTTCCGTATGCTCGGCTCGTCCGCGTCCGTTGCCGATCCTAACATCGTTTTGAACTCCATCGTCGCGGAAGCTTTCTCCGAAGCGGCGGACAAGCTTGAAAAAGCGGAAGATTTCGAAAAGACTTGCAAGTCTTACATCGAAAAGTTGTTGAAACGCCACGCGCGTGTGATTTTCAACTACAACGGCTACGGTCCCGAATGGGAAGCAGAAGCAGAAAAACGTGGACTCTTGAATCACAAGAACACCGCAGACGCCGTTTCCGAATGTTTCAAGAAAGAGAACGTGGACGTGTTCGTGCGTCAAGGCGTTTACACCAAGAACGAAGCAATCGCCCGCGCGAAGATTCAGCTTGAAAACTACGTTAAGGCAATCAGTATTGAAGCCAAGACGATGGCGGAAATGGCAACCAAACAAATCTACCCTTCCGTCAATAAATACGTCGGCGAATTGTGCCGTAATTTACAGTCGAAAAAGGCGTTATTCTCGTCCCTGCCTACCACCAACGAAGAAGAACTCATCAAAACGCTCGCTTCCGCGAACGAAGAAATGATGACCGCAGTCAAGCGTTTGTTAGACGACTTGAAAGACCTTCCCAAAGACGAACGCGAATCGGCAAACCGTATCGCGCACGTGGTATGCCCCGATATGCGCGCAGTACGCGCCTTGGCGGATAAAATGGAAACGCTTTGCTCAAAAGAGTACTGGCCCTTCCCGACCTATTCCGAACTCTTATTCAGCATTTAATTTCTCAATAAAACTATTAAAAGTGTTTTGGAATTTACCCAAAACACTTTTTCTTTACAGAAAAAACACCCGAACGGTTAGCGTTCGGGTGTTTTTAATTATTCACAAAATTTATCTTTTGCTATCGTGAACGCGCCGTAAATGCCTGTCTTACTGCCAAGCTTCGCGCCTGCGATTTTAAGGGTTACGATATACATAGCGATATACGTTCT
>JAZQZK010000103.1:0-2030 GCA_045634025.1 Candidatus Scatosoma sp. | reverse complement strand
CAGGGACAGGAAATAACAAGCAAAATAAGCGCGGTGTTAAGCCAACGACCAAAGTCCTTGAAATACAAGCCGTTGCCGTCCAAAACGCCAAGCGTAAGCGGTACGAATACCGCAATCATAAACGCTAAAACACAAATAGTAGGCGTGTAATATTTCGCAAATTTCGTGATAAACTTCTCGGGTTTTGCCTTTTTCGCCGTCGCATTTTCGACCAAATCAAG
Organism: Candidatus Scatosoma sp.; assembly: GCA_045634025.1. Classification (GTDB taxonomy): domain Bacteria; phylum Bacillota; class Clostridia; order Christensenellales; family Borkfalkiaceae; genus Scatosoma. The sequence continues at coordinate 1,809 of JAZQZK010000103.1, read as the reverse complement.
AATTTTCCCAACCGCGCTATCTTCGTACTTGCGCGTGATTTCTATTTCTATCGTATGCGATTGATTGATACATCCCGAAAGTGTTTCTTCGCCTTTTTCAAGCGTTCTAAACTCACTCTCGCCCGTCAAAGACTTAACGTCCAGAACCGCTTCATCGCTCAAAAGTTTCCCGTCCGCAGGAATTTTATCTCCCGTGTTTATCCGTACTCTATCCCCGATCGTCAATTCTTCGGGCTTTATTTCTACCCACGCGCCACCTCGAAAAACTTTCGCCGTTTCGCTCTTTAACGCCATGAGCTCTGCAACAGAATTTTTCGACGATCCTACCGCAACCGACTGCAACCATTCCCCAAGCTGATACAAGAACATAACGGCTACGCCTTCGTCGAACTGCCCAAGCGCGAACGCGCCGATAGACGCAATCGTCATTAAGAAATTCTCGTCAAAAAACTTGCCTTTCAAACAGTTCTTTGCCGTCGAAACTAAAACGGGATACCCGACCACGAAATACGCCGAGAAGAAAAACACGTAAGATAAAATCTCAAAAACAAGACCGCTCAATAAATGCGAGCAAAGAAGTCCAAGCAAAAACCCAACCGCAGACACCGCGAGCGCAACCCGTTCATCAAGTCGTTTTTTTGTTTTCATCTCGTACCTGCCACCGTCCAACACGCGAACTTGCTCAAATTTATTCGCCAAAGCAACGGTTTTCGCGATAGCTTCTTCGCTTGCCTTTAAGCGAATGGTTTGCGTGATAAAATCGACCTGAACGCTTTCAACACCCTTAATTTTAGCAATATCCTTTTGCAAATCCAACGCGCAAGCCGCGCAATGCAGGTTTTCAATACGCAAAACCACTTCGTCTTCTTCCACAACGCGCACTTCTTCAAAGCCGTTGATTTCGTCTTTTACCTTCTCTAAACAGCTCTCGTTCTCACACTCCAAAAACACCTTTTGGTCAACGTGAGAAACGACGACTTCGCTTACACCCTGAACTTTCTCCAAAATCTCTTGCAGTTCCCCAGCGCAAACGGGACAATCCAGCCCCGTAATAGCAATCACTTTCTTCATCGTCTTTCACTCCTTTACTTGCAGTCCGCGTGCTCGATACCGATAGCAAGCATTTTATAAATATGCTCGTCCGCAATCGAATAAAACACGCTTTGTCCTGCGCGTCTCGATTTCACGATTTTATTATCCTTTAACACCCGAAGTTGATGACTAACCCCACTTTGCGTACCACCGCACGCTTCAACCAAGTGATACACACAGCTCTCCCCTTTCGTCAAGGCAAGAACAATTCTCAATCTCGACGGCTCGCTAAGCATTCTAAAAATATCCGCCATTTCTAAAACGACTTCTTCGCTCGGCATACTCGCCAAAGCGACCGCAACTCTTTCTTCGTGTTCTTTTTCAAGTTTACAATCCTGTCTTTTCATAACTTCTCCAAATTATTTGTATATGAATATATATTCATATTATAATTCTTCTATCCTGATTTGTCAAGAGATTTTTGCTTAAAAAAGAAAAAACTCCGTTAATAACGGAGCAAAAAAAAAGAAAGTGCCACCGGCTATAACGCCCATGTTGGTGGGGAACTCTAAAGAGAGGCATGTTTGCAACTCCAAGTTCAATCACTTTCTATTGTTATTATATTACAAATTATTTTTAATGTCAAGAGATTTTGCGTAAAAGACAAAAAAATAAGTGTTTTTTTATAATGTGATTGTAACATTTACGTTACAGTCGCATTTTTTTTGTTCCTTATCACCATATCCTTTCAAAAAAGTGCGAACCCTATGGGCGGTG